>JBIPLZ010000222.1:0-4320 GCA_044369395.1 Flavobacteriales bacterium
AATGAATTCACCTCCCATATTGAGTAACAAGAAAATAGAGATGGTGAAGAGAATAAAAGCCCCAGAAATAATCATTTTAGGAAAATGTAAAACACGATCTAAGGCCGACTGAAAATGACGTTCAAAAAAGGTCATCATTCGGTCCGAAAAATTTGGCTTATGGGTTACGTTCTTGCTCAATATCAAAGCGGAAATCATGGGAACATAAGTCAGCGAGAGAATAAACGCACCCAATAATGCAAAGGCAACAGTTTGTGCCATGGGCTTGAACATTTTACCTTCTATGCCATGCAAAGTGAGGATGGGCAGATACACCACAAGAATGATGACTTGGCCAAAAACAGCGCTGTTCATCATACGACTTGCAGCCTTTTTCACTTCCGTATTCATTTCAACTTGCGTTCTTTTAAACAAATTCGCACTGATTTTTCCATGTGTTAATTGATGCAAGGTTGCTTCAACAATAATGACGGCTCCGTCTACAATTAATCCAAAATCTAAAGCGCCAAAACTCATGAGATTGCCACTAACTCCAAAGAGATTCATCATAATAATGGCAAACAACATGGCTAATGGAATGACAGAAGCCACAATGAAACCAGCTCGTAAATTCCCTAAAAATAGAATCAACACGAACAGTACGATTAGCGCCCCTTCCATTAAGTTTGTCTTAACTGTACCGATGGCATTATCGACCATTTTGGTTCGATCTAAAAAGGGCTCGATGACAACACCTTCGGGCAGGGATTTTTGAATTTGGGCTACGCGTTCTTTCACATTATCGATTACCTCACTGCTATTTGCACCTTTGAGCATCATGACAATGGCACCCGTAACTTCGCCAACATCATTGTAACACATTGCCCCATATCGGGTGGCTGAGCCTATTCGAACTTCGGCAACATCACGAATGAGAAGCGGAGTTCCATTGGATGTGTTTTGGATAAAGGTGTTCTCGATATCCTTTATGCTTCCAACAAGCCCCTCACTTCGGATATATAAAACCGTTGGTCCTTTTTCGATGTATGCGCCTCCCGTATTTTGGTTGTTCTTTTCGAGCGCCTCAAAAACTTGGTTGATGGTAATGTTGTTAGCTTTGAGTTTGTTGGGCTCAACGGCTATTTCGTATTGTTTTAAGTTGCCACCAAAACTGCTAACATCAGCAACTCCTTTAACACCCAACAGTTGCCTACGCACAATCCAATCTTGAATCGTTCTTAGTTCGGTTGAAGTATACTTTGTTTCGTATCCTTCTTTCGGGCGAACCACATATTGATAAATCTCGCCTAGACCTGTAGTAACGGGACCTAAAGAAATTGTTCCTATGCCCTGTGGAATATCGGCTTGAACCTGAAGGAGTCGTTCGGCCACTTGCTGTCGCGCCCAATACACATCTATGTCATCATCAAAAACAATGGTTACTACTGAAAGTCCGAATCGTGAAAAACTTCGGATTTCATGCATTCCTGCAATATTACTATTGGCTAACTCAATTGGAAAAGTAACAAGGCGTTCGATATCGGTTGCGCCTAAAGACGGGGCAACAGTAATAACCTGTACTTGGTTGTTTGTGATATCAGGAACGGCATCAATTGGAAGTCGCGTTGCTTCAAAACTGCCATAAATGATAAGGGCTAACACAAAAAGCCCAATGATGAGTTTGTTGTTTACTGAGAATTGAATGATTTTATTCAGCATTTCTCTAAAAATAAAATGGGGTTGGATAAAACACGATTTGCCAATCTATACATACAGATTTGGCAAAAAACGTCAACGAATATGAGATAATAGTTCTAGGATTCAGCTTATTTGAGGAGGCTGAAAAATGGAATTGTAACATTCCCGTGTATCTTGAATACTATCAAGCACCGAGTGAACTGGATATTCGCTTGTTATTAAAATTTTAAATTCAGTACTTGGAATGATAGCCATAAAAGTAAACGAGCAAGTATGCTGAAATGGCAATTTCCCTTCGGTTTCTTTGGGATGTTCTGAATTGGATGCGTAGTGAAGAAATAGAAATTCAGAAAATGAAATTTCGCCTCCCGATAAATCTTGGTGTTCTTGAAAATGTTCGATCAGATTCGCAATTTTTGGCAATTCATCCCAATCAGAACCAGGCATCAAACTGCCCGCAAAGAAATAAAGAGATAAAAAAAGTGCTAAAATTTTCACGCTATAAATGTAAAGAATGATTTTTAAATCTTCTTCCTTTAAAAATCATTCTCAAAATCAATCGTAATTATGTTATTTTTCGGAATTGAAATTAAATATTCAAAAATGATTTATCGATATATAGCAATTGTTTGCCTTTTCCTTTTTTCAGAAATACACGCGGCGCCTGGTGACACAACCTCCGTTAAAACGCATGTAAACCAATTAATTAGAACAGATCCGGGTGTCGGATATACTGCTTACAAAAGTTGGGGTGTTTTTCCTGCCGAGGGAAGCAATGTTCATAAGGTGATGATGAAGTTGTCTTTTAAATGTCCATCGGGCGAAAACTGCGGCGAGTGGGATTACCTCAACTATGTTTATTTAAGAAGAAAAGGTGGCATAGATAGCACTTCGCTTAATATAGAATTAGCGCGCTTCATCACTCCCTACGGGAATTCCTTTTCGGCTGCATGGAAATCGGATTGGATGATTGATGTTACCGATTTCGAAGGTTTGTTGCGCGATTCTGTCGAAATTGAATACCAACATACTGGATACGAAACCAATGTTGGACGAGGATGGATTATTAATTTGGAGTTCGTTATTACCGAGGGAACACCCATTCGTCCTTTTAAAAAAATGCAAAACTTGTGGCAAGGAAGTTACTCGTATGGCGATGTAAATAATCCAATTAACACCCTTTTGGGCACTCAAGAAATTACACTTGGCGGAGAAACAGAATCGATGCGGATGCGAATTGTGCAAACTGGACATGGAGGAGAAGCCAATGAAGGCTGCGCCGAATTTTGCCCGAAAACAAGAACGCTTTCACGAAACGGAGAAGTTTTTTCTCAGAAATTGGTTTGGAGAGATGACTGCGGTTTGAATGCTGTTTATCCTCAAGGTGGAACATGGGTATACGATCGAGGAAATTGGTGTCCCGGCGATATGGTTTATCCCGATGCGTATGATTTTACCGTAAGTCCTGCTTCTGTTCAATCGTTCGGAATGACTATGCCCGATTTTATTGCAGCATCCTACGCCAATTATGTAGTTCGCGCCTATGCTTTGGAATATGGAGCGCCTTCTTTTCAAACCGACGCTTCCATCGAAGACATTCTTGCACCAAGCGATCGCTATTCGTACCGCCGGTTTAATCCAATTTGTGGCAGTCCACAGGTTGTCCTTAGAAACAACGGGCGAAATGCCCTAACCTCGGCGGTAATTGAATATGGTCCGGCAGGTGGAATAAAAAACAGCTTCACTTGGAACGGTAATTTGGGCTTCATGGCTTCGGAAGAAGTTCTGCTTCCTGCCAATGTAGTTTGGGGTTTGTCTTCTGGAGTTTTTGAAGTGGCGGTCATTTCAGCCAATGGACAAGCAGACGATTATTCATTCAATAATATGATGCGCTCAAATTTTACAACTCCATATGTTGCACCTGAGCGTCTTGTCGTGGAATTTTTCACAAACAATTCTCCTCAGGAAAATTATTGGACCATTCAAGATAATTCAGGAAACATTTTATACCAACGAACGGGCTCTACTGCTCTTACAAACTACAAAGACACTGTTGACTTACCCGTTGGTTGTTATAAATTTATCATGGAAGATTTAGGGAAAGATGGCTTGAGCTGGTGGGCTAATCCCAATGCAGGCAATGGATTTATTCGTTTGCGAAAAGCCGATACAGGTGGAATGTTAAAGATTTTCAATGCTGATTTCGGAACGCGTGTGGAATTTCCTTTTACAACAGGAAGTGCTTTGGGAATTGAAAATCAGATGGAGTTTAATTCTGATGTTCGAATTTATCCAAATCCATCGCAAGGAAAAAGTCAGTTAAGCATCGCACTTGAAAAGCCAATGGATGTAAACATTGAGATATTCAATTCCTTGGGACAACTTGTTTCTGCCTTAAATCCTGGCAAAGGAGACGCGTTCATGCTCGAAATCCCTGCTGTTCCTGTTGGAATTTATTTCGTTAAAGTGCAAACTGGAGCTTCGTTCAAAACGATTCGCTGGGTGGTTACACAATAATTATCAGAACTTTAACTTCATTAACAAGAGGATGTTTCGTCCTGCTTGTGTGAAATAATAATTGAAATCGTAACGCTGTCCACCATAAATTGCTGGATAAGTTGCACCGTTGGGACTGTATTTAGC
>JBIPLZ010000014.1:0-14522 GCA_044369395.1 Flavobacteriales bacterium
ACAGGCATCAAATACAAATAAAAAAGAGCCCTGTAAGATTAAACTTTTTCCAAATCCTTTCAATTGCGACATTTTCTGAAGGTCAATTTGATTTTTCGAACGCTCTACCATCCAAGCTCCTGCAGTGATATAAGCCAAATCCAACCCAGTGTTAAACAAAAGCGATTTCTCTAGTTGAAAATGTTTTTCGATTGCAGCCATCGGATCTGTTGTAGGCTGCTCTTTGCTTGTTTTCAAATAACCCAAGGCAGCAATACCCAAATTAACGGAGTTCCATAGGGCATTCATCTGATGAAAATACGATTCAGAACCTTGTGTTTGGGATTTTAAAACTACACCACTAACAATATTTCCCAATGACCATGTTCCCAATACCAACATGCCGTTTTGTTGGTTTTGAATTCGGTGTTTGTCCATCGAATAAATCAATGAATCTCTTTGCGCAAACACAGTTTCGCATGAAAAAAACAATCCCGCTAAAACCAAAATATACTTGATAAATCCCGACATTAATTCAATTATGTTTTTTGCTTTTTCTTTTTTGCAGCAGGAAACAAAATGTTGTTTAATATTAATCGATATCCTGGCGAATTGGGATGCAATGCTAAATCGGTTTGTGGGTCACCCACTTTATGTTCATAATCTTCAGGATCATGTCCACCGTAAAATGTCCACGTGCCTTTACCATATTCACCATGGATGTAACGAACTTCTTTCGATGCCTTATTTTCGCCCATCACCAAGACACTGCTTTTAACTTGTTGTCTCAGAAAGGCAGTTGTTTGACCCATAAATCCTTTGATTATGCGCTCGTGATTCTGACAAAGCATCGTTGGAACAGGATCCCATTTGGCCGAAAATTCAAATAAGGCAAAATAATCTTCTTTCTCTGGTATGCGTCTCGATTGGGTTGCATCAATACTCGAGAATTCATATTCCATCGGATTTTGACTCAAGATGAAATCAGTAAAAGCAAAGCAATTCTCGTATTTAAGTTTATCCTGCATGGCTTGATCAGGGCCATCTCCATCAAACATTTCAGCGCAAATGTCAACCCCATCGGCTGCTAATGCAATGTCGTAACTATCCGTTGCCGAACACATGGCAAACAGAAATCCACCACCAACCGTAAAATCCCGAATCTTTTTGGCAACCGCTAATTTCAATTCAGACACTTTTCCAAAGCCCAGTTTGTGGGCCATATCTTCGGCGCTTTTCTGATTGTCGATGTACCATTTTTGGTTTTTATAAGCAGCCCAAAATCGTCCGTATTGTCCTGTAAAATCCTCATGATGCAAATGCAGCCAATCATACAAGGGCAATTTATCACTCATGATTTCTTCATCATACACCACATCATACGGAATCTCGGCATAAGTAAGTGCGAGCGTAACGGCATCGTCCCAAGGTTGTTTGTCTTTGGGGGAATAAACGGCCACTTTCGGAGCCTTCTCCAACTTAACAGCATCCATGTTTACATCGGGAGCGGCAATTTCCTGTAAAATGGCATTTGCTTGCGCATCGGCTATAAGCTGATAACTCACACCACGAATAATACATTCATTTTCGACCGCTTTGGAATTGGCTGTCATGAAACTTCCTCCACGATAATTTACCAACCAAAACATTTCCAAATCGTGTTGCAACATCCAATAGGCGATGCCATAAGATTTTAGGTGGTTTTTCTGGCTCTCATCCATCGGAATGAGGATCGAGGCAGCATGCAATTTCTGACTGCCAATAGATAGTATTACGCAGAACAATAAGACGAATCGTTTCATAAATCTCCAACGTGATTTGTTCATTGCTGGTATGTTTAATTTAAAATGGTGAATCACTTACATCCCAAGCATCAGGATTTGAAGGGTTCGTATTCATCTTAGAACCCATAGTGATGGTGTCTTGAACAGAACTGTCGAAGTTTGTATTCGGCATTAAACCTCCCGACGATGCTGATCCATAAGGTATGCTATGTTCCATATCGGTAAATTTAGCCAAATGCCCGATATATTTTAAAGGAACCATTCCAAGTGCACCATTTCTGTGCTTGGCAATGTGAATTTCGGCAACTCCGTTGGTTGGTGATCCGTCTTCATTTTCGAAAATGTTATAATACTCGGGACGGTAAATGAACATGACCATATCGGCATCTTGCTCAATGGCACCCGATTCACGAAGATCACTTAGTTGTGGCACCTTGGTTCCTCCGCGTTGCTCCACATTACGACTTAACTGAGAAAGCGCAATAACTGGTATTTCGAGTTCTTTGGCAATACCTTTCAACGATCGTGAAATCTGAGAAATTTCTTGCTCGCGGTTTCCACCACCTTTGTTTTCGCCTCCGGTGGTCATAAGTTGCAAATAATCGATGATGATCATTTGAATGTCATGATTGGCTTTTAGTCTTCGGGCTTTTGCACGCAATTCAAAAATGGATAGGGCGGGGGTATCGTCAATAAATAATGGAGCTTCCGACAAACCACGAATCTTCGAATCGAGCTGATGCCATTCGTGTTGTTGAAGATCTCCTTTTTTAAGTTTATCACCCGCCAATTCCGCTTCACCAGAAATTAAACGCATAACCAATTGCACGCTCGACATCTCCAATGAAAATACGGCAATGGGTTTTTGAAAATCGACTGCAGCATTTCGCGCCAATGAGAGAACGAATGCTGTCTTACCCATACCAGGACGTGCTGCTAAAATCACCAAATCCGATTTTTGCCAACCCGAAGTAAATCGATCCAAAGCCATAAATCCGGATTCAACCCCACTCACACCACCTTTTTGTTGACCCGCAATTTCGATTCGCTTTTTGGCTTCGGTAATTAACTCGCTCATTTTCGAGAAGTTCCGCTTGATGTTTCCTTCGGCTACGGCAAATAGATTTTTCTCTGCTTTGTCGAGCAATTCAAGTGCATCGGTACTTTCTTCATATGCGTCCTTGATGATATCGCTCGAAACACGAATTAACTCTCGTTGAATTTGTTTCTGGTTGAGGATACGTGCATGGTATTCGATGTTGGCAGTGGAACCAACTCGGTTTGTTAATGAAGTGATGTAGGGAATTCCACCAACGATATCTAATTCGCCCCGTTTTTTTAATTCTTGAACAACGGTTAAAATATCGACGGGTTTAGATGATGCGAATAATTCAAAAATAGCTGCAAAAATCCGCTGATGCTCATCGCGGTAAAATGTATCTTTTTTTAGAGAATCAATTACGTTTGCAAGTGAATCTCGATCGAGCATTAAAGCTCCCAAAACAGCCTCTTCCACATCAAGTGCTTGGGGTGGAAGTTTACCAATGCCGGCATCGTATGTATTCATATTGACACCAGAATAAATACGTTTTTTTCTATCTGAAATTTGGGGATTTGAATTCTCTTGCATAAAAACAAAGATACCAATCGAGGTGCTTTTAAATGGGATTGTTAAAAAACATATTTGTTAACCAAACCAATTTTATTATTTGAATCTAAATGGAATTAATACGAATTAATATTAAATAATCCGCCATTAATTGTACTTATGGATTCTGTTCGAAATAATTCAAGGACATTTTTCCATCGCGTAATTCGGCAAACGAACACCAATTGAACCAATCGCCCAAATTTATATAATGGCAACCCTCGGCAACTTCCAAATTGAGCGGTAAGTGCCGGTGACCAAATACAAAATACCGAATGCTTGGTTGTAATTGAAGCTGTTCTTTTGAATAGATGAACAACCACTCGTTTTCGGCTCCATTAAAAACTTCTTTTTCGGGGTTTGCTAACCTACTTTTTCTCGACCAGAAATTCGCCAAACCCATTCCAAAATTAGGATGAATGCGGGCAAATAACCATTGACACACTTTACTTGCAAAAACTTTCTTAATAAACTTATAGCCATAATCGCCTGGACCTAAACCATCGCCGTGACCCAAATACAATTGAATTCCTTGATGTTCGATAATGATGGGAGAACGATGAATAATTAAACCCACTTCTTTTTCCAAATAATCGAAGGCCCACATATCGTGGTTGCCGGTAAACATATGGATTTCGATTCCCGAGTCGCAGAGTGAAGCCAGTTTACCTAACAAACGCACAAAATATTTTGGGACGCTGTGTGTGTATTCGAACCAAAAATCGAACACATCACCCATTAAATAAATACGTTCAGCATCTTTCGAAACTTCATCCAACCAGCGAATAATTTTCTTCTCACGCTCCAAACTTTGGGCATGATTTGGAATTCCCAAATGAAAATCGCTAGCGAAATAGATTCCTTTGCCCATTTTATAAATCAAAAGTTCTGAAAATGCGCGAAGGATTTAATGCATTTATATTCAACACAAATCGGATTCTTTGTTCGAATAATAGATTCTTTCCGTTGTACGGTTTAAGATTCTCAGAAAACAAAAGAGGAAAGAATATTTCAAAATTGTTTCCTATTAAAGGTAAACTTATGCCTGCCTCCGCTGAAAAGTCTGTAGAATTGATAGAAGGCTGTTCTGGGTTGTTTATTGTAGTAATGGTATACCCAAAATAAGCAAAGTTTGCATAGATTTTAAATGGAATTTTTGAAGGTAACGATGTTTTTAAATTAACTGATGTCATAAATCTATCCGATTGGCCCTTTGCAGTTGGTAAAGTAAAACCGCCGTCGGTCATCGTCATTTGCCGCGACCATAAACCGGAGTTTTCTTGACGACCAACAAAAATATCGTTGTATAAATAATCCTGTGCGCCCGTTTGTCCACTTAAACGAAAGCGAACATCAGGACCTGAATTGTAGTCATTTGATGTCCATAAAAATGTACCGGCAAAGAAACGAATGTCGAGACCTTTCTTTTTTTGTTTGTAAGAAATACGATAGTTCAAAGTTGTTGAAACTTTTGCGAATGTGTTTCCTTGTTGCGCATCAATTACAATGGAATAGGGATTTAAAACTCTACTGTTTTTGTGATTGAAAGTAATTTGGTTGTAATTATTTTCTTGAGTTATTGATTCTGCATCAATACTAGTTATATATGGGGTCGATTGGATAAAAATATGACGAATGTTGAGTGAGGAGCTTTTTTTCGTGAACTCATTTCGTTTTGCAAAATCGAAAGTCCCACCCAAAACAATGCGATTGAAATTTGGTGCAAATCGCAATGCAAATCGTTCTGCACTAGCAGTTAATGTTAGATTCCGAAAAAATGCATCTGTTGGTCTAATAAAATAATCGAATTGTGCCGCTCCTGCCAGTTCTTGATTTTTAATACTATACAAAGGCATTATTTGATATTCGAAATTTTTACGAAGAAGTCCTATATTATGGAAAACTCCACCCATCATAAATCCATTATACATATTATAACCCAAAGCAGGTAAAACATAAATAGGTGATACACGAGGATAATCGATTCCAGTTCCAATTTGTAATTTGATTTTACCCGTTTTTCTGAAAATGCCTGATGCACGCATTTCATCATTTTTCGGATTAAAATCGAGAATGGCTCCCGTTCCATTTACAGAATATCGTTCAAAATCTCCTAATGGGAAAATCAATTGCTTTTTTCCTTCGAATCCATCGTACCATTTGGTTAAAACAGAATCTCCTTTGAAACCACTTACGCTAACGGGGCCGCTAATTTGTCCCACATTGCGAACGCTTAAATAGGCTGTGGAATTGTTTTTTGAGAATCCACAAATCTTGTAATCGACGCGATCAAAACTGCCCAATAATCCATCGAAAAGCCAAGGCATAGAAATTCCATTGAAATTCTCTACATGCAAACGAAAATCTTCAGGTTGTGGATGTTTGAATTTCCAGGTTTCGTAATACGCATGCATCATTTCATCGAAAGCCTCTTGGCCCATAAAAGCTGCCAAGTAATAATAAATATTGGCCGTTTTTTTATACACGATGGCTCCATAATTCATCGAACTAAATTGATCAGAATGGAGAGCCAAGGATTGATCATCATTTCGGCGCGCAACAAATTGGTAGAAAAGATTGCGCAGTGCATTGGGCGTAAAATCGTTAGTATGCAAAAGTGTGTTCCCAACATTCGGAACCATTGCATCAATCTCATTCCGATTTGGGTATTTTAAATGCATGTAACGTTCTTCGTAATACGAATTGCTTCCTTCATCCATCCAAGGATAATCGCGTTCGTTGCTCCCTAAAATTCCATAAAACCAGTTGTGCCCAACTTCGTGTGCAATCACTTCATCGAGTGCAATGGGATCTCCCTGCGATGCAATAATTGTGATAGTTGGATATTCCATTCCGGCACCAGCACTCAATGCTCCATCAACGGCTTTACAAACCTTGTATGGATAATCACCCAGCCATTTCGAATAATTGAAAACGGCATCGTTCACGTATTGTGGAGCAGCGAACCAATCATTTGCATCTTTATCGGCGAAATAGCAATATGTTTCAACGGTTTTGCCACTTTGGGGTAAAACAACTGAACTCTTTAAAATATGGTAGTTTTTATCTGCAAACCATGCAAAATCGTGTACATCTGAAAGTGTGTAGGTTACGGTTTTTAAAGTTGAGGATGAAGCAGGAGTCGGTAAATTAAATCCAAATTTAAGTGGTGCTTCTTTCTTTAAAGAATCGGTTTTTACACAATTTTCATCGATGCGTTTTTGCTCATTGGGATTTGCTTCCATATCGCCACTTGCGGCAATCACGTAATTTTCGGGTGTGGTAATCGACACCTTGAACGTTCCGAATTCTGAATAGAACTCTCCTTGATTTAAATATGGGAAAGCATGCCATCCTTTAGCATCATACACTGCTGGCTTTGGGTACCACTGACACAACTGATATTGCTGTCCGGAATGTCCCAAACGTGAGAATTTGCTTGAAGGAATTTTAACTCGGAAAGGAGTGCTGATGGTAATCTCTGCGCCGGGAACTAATGGTTTCTTAAGAATGAGTTTTCCGAAATCGATGTTGTTTTTATCCTCTATAAAAGAAACTGAAGCACCATCAACTTGGAAGTTGAGATTATCGATAAATCCTCGTTCATTTTCATTAGCAAATTGAAACTTCGTCGAGCCATTTAAAAGTTCTTGTTTGGCAAAGGCGGTTTCGTTGTTTTTATAACCGTTTGGCCAAAGATGAAACCAAATTTCGGTCAAAGTATCGGGCGAATGATTGATGTATCGGATGCTTTCATCTGCCTGAAGCATGTGATTAACATCGTCAAGTGCAACGTTTATCGTATAATGAACTTCTTGCTGAAAATAGGCTTGTTTGGGTTTCGATGGATTTCTGATTTGATCGGTTTGAGCAAATGCGAAATTTGAAAAAAATGCGATGGTGCAGATTACATAATTTCTCATCGATGATCTTAATTTAAAAGTTTATGAACAGCGTTATCTAAATCAGCACCACGAAGTCCTTTGCCAACAATTTTCCCTTCTTTATCAATCAAAATGGTAAATGGAATACCTGTAATGCCAAATTGTTTTACCACCGAAGAATTCCATCCGCCTAAATCGCTCACATGACTTGGCCAAGTTAATCCATCGGCTTGAATAGCTTTTTCCCATGCGGCTTTGTCTTTATCGAGTGAAATACTGTAAATGTCAAAACCCTTCGACTTCATTTCCTCATACAACTTCACCACATTCGGATTTTCTTTGCGACAAGGTCCACACCAACTTGCCCAAAAATCAATCAAAACTACTTTACCTTTCAATGAGGATAAAGCGATTGGATTTCCTGACGGAGATGTTAAATAAATTTCAGGCATAGGCATTCCAATGGCTGTAGAACGCATTTGATCTACACGACCAATAAACGATTGGGCAAAACTCGATTTTGGGTAATTCTTCTTTAAATTATTGGCTAAAAGATCGTAAGAATTGAAATCTTGATCTGGATCTAAAAATTCTGCCGCAGTGATGGGAGCTAATTTATCTGGATTTTGCTTGATGAAATTCCTGATTTTCTCAATTTGATTATTCACAAAAACATTGAAACCTTGTTCCATAGAAGCTTGAATTGCCATGCGTTGTTCTTGTGGTGCTGTATTGAGAATTTGCATCAGAGAATCGCGGTGCAAATCAATACTTTCTTTCACCGATTTAATGTCAAGAATCAATTTCCCTTCATCACTTCCTTCTATGGTATATTTTTCTTGTAATGATGGTTTTTCATTAATGTATTGAACCGATTCTTTGGGATCGAGAATAACAAAAACAACATTGCTTTCGCCAACACGTATGCGGTAAAAATCTTTTTCCGGTACGGCTTTTTTGAAGGAGAATTCTCCTTTTCCATTCGTTTTTACAGAATCTATTTTTACAATGTTCGCTCCTTGCAATTGCTCAAGATATATCCAAGTATCTTTGTGCTGGGATATTTTTCCATGCAATTGCGATTTGTTATCGGTGCTGCTGCATGCTACGATACTTAATAATAGAAGGACGAAAAGACTGCTTATTTTACGCATTTTGTTTTGTTTTTTTATGCTTTGTCGAGTGCATCTCGAACAAGCTGGTTTGCTTTTTTAGGATCTGCTTTTCCTTGAGATAGTTTCATGACTTCACCCATGAAAAGTCCTACTAATCCAGTTTTGCCACTTTTGTATTCGGCTACTTTGTCTGGGAAACGCGCTATTGCTTGTTCAATCCAAGTGTTCATGCTGTCCGAATTATCTTCTTGAATCCAATTATTTTTCTCCGCAATCTCTTGCGGATTAGCTTCTGGATTATCTGTCAAGTATGGGAAAAGTTTTTGACTGGCTGCAGAAAAATTCATTTTTCCTGAGTCAATCAATGCAATGATTTCGGCAATTGTAATCGCTTTTAAAGGAAATTGATGCATTTCTAACGCACGCTCATTGAGGTACGATTTTACTGGTCCATTCATCCAGTTTGCAGCCGCCTTGTAATTGCTTGTATGCGATGTTAATTCCGAAAAATACAAAGCGATGGGTTTGCTGTCTGTTAAGATTCCAGCATCGTATTCAGAAAGACCAAAATCACTTGTAAAACGCGTGTGTAAAGCTTCAGGTAGGGGAGGCATTACAGCATTTATTTTACTTATGTAATTTTCAGTAATCATAAACGGACTCAAATCGGGTTCAGGGAAATAGCGGTAATCGTTTGCTTTTTCTTTGCTACGAAGCGAGAATGTTGTTCCATTTACTGCATCAAAACTTCGGGTTTCCATATCGATGACTTCGCCCGATTCAATCATGCTAATTTGACGCTTGGTTTCGAATTCAATGGCGCGTTGAACGTTTCGAATGGAGTTCATGTTTTTCACTTCCACCTTTACGCCAAATTCTTTCGCTCCTCGTTTCCGCACCGAAATATTGGCATCGCAACGCATACTTCCTTCTTCCATGTTACCATCGCAAATCTCCAGATAGCGAACAAGTTTACGCACTTCGGTCAAGTAAACATACGCTTCCTCTGCACTTCGGATTTCGGGTTCTGTTACCATTTCCAAAAGAGCAACACCAGCACGATTCAAATCAACCAAAGAATCATATGCATCTTGGTCGTGCATGCTTTTCCCCGCATCTTCTTCCATGTGAATACGCGTCAATCCAATGTCCTTCGTAACACCATTTAACTTGATGCGGATTTTTCCTCCTGTGCAAATGGGCGTTTTATCTTGTGTTATTTGATAACCTTTTGGAAGATCGGCATAGAAATAATTCTTTCGAGCAAATTGATTTTCCTCCCGAATTTCACATCCGCAAGCCAAACCCAATCGCACAGCATATTCAACAACTTTTTCATTGAATCGAGGCAAAGTGCCCGGATGTCCCAATGTGATGACGCTAATATTGGTATTGGGTAAAGCACCATATTCGGCCGAGTCGGATGAATACGCTTTACTATGAGTTAGAAGTTGCATGTGGACTTCAAGTCCTACTACAAGCTCGTAGATTTCTGATTGCATATTATTCAATACCTAATTTGAAATGGCAAATATAAGCGGTATTCTGATGTAAAAAGACATGTTGAAATCTGTTGACAATATGCCTGATTGCTTGTTAATGCTGAAATGTTGAATGTTAACTATTTAAATAGATCCAATTGAATAGCATTGTTTGCTTGTATTAATTTTATGTAAGTAAATTATCAAATGTGACGCAACAAACGAATTAAAACTTCGTTTGGTAGTTCACAAACAGTTAAAACATCCACAAAATATATCTTCACGTATATGAACTCCTTTTTAACAAAATGCAGCTCATTAGGAAAACGTCTTATGTTCACATTACGATACGTTCGATTGTTTTTCTAATACTTAAATTGACAAACGTACTTCATAAAAAAGCCATCTTATAAGATGGCTTTTTTTATTCTTAATATTTTGAGGTGATTACTTGATTACGAATTTTTGAATGAATTCTATGCCTTCCACATTTCCTTTGACATAGTAAATTCCTTTGTTCAGTGCATCAATTCGAATTGTCGAATTTGATTCGAATAATGTAGTTTTTAAAACAGTTGCGCCAAGTACATTTAGAATTTCAATAGGCACTTGATTTTTAAATGCTGGGAGGTTGATTAATAATTTATCTGAAGCCGGATTGGGATAAATTACACATTCGGCTTTTGAATTTTCTGGTGCAATGGATGTTACCTCCGATTGGATTCTGAAATTGTCGGTGTCTAACCAAAAATCGTTCGATACTCCGCGAATTCCTTTGAGTTTGATCTGTACCGATTGCCCTGCAAAAGAACTTAAGTCGACTGTTTGATTTGAAAAGTTTATAGAATTAACATGGTTGCTTGCATTGATTGTGAGCAATGGATTTCCAAAATTAGAACTGCCTGCAGGAGCTACATAAACATACAAAACATCCGAGGTTAGAATATAGTCAAAACTTACAAATCCACCCGCGTATGTAACGTAACGATAATCGAAGTGAAAGGATGAGCCGGCTGGTAAAATAGGACTAGCAGGTGTGATGGTTGAATCTTTTGAAACAAACTGACTGAAATTGATACACAAACCTTTAGATGTTGATGTTCCGTGTGAAGCGTAAACTTTCATACCACCACCAAAAGTTGCCGGTACATTTCCAAATCCTTGATAGCTTTCAAAATCGTTTGAATAGGTAATTGTTTGAGCCTTAGATGAATTTTGAAAACAAACAATGATGATGGCAATGCTTAAAACGATTGATTTGAAATAAGAATATATTTCCATACCAGTTAGTTTATTGACTTTAGAAAGTTTGAATGTCGCAAAATTAGATAATTCGAAGACTAAATTAGAATTGAAAATAATATTCTGATTTAGAGTTATTTGTCTAAAACATCCATGTTTAAACGAATATAAACGTTTAAAAACGGCTATTGTCAAAGCAATTCGAGAGTTTCGCAGGGTATTTATTTTTATTTATTATGTATAGTCTATCGAGTTTTAGGGAATCATTAATTTGGAGGAAATCAATGGATTTAACAATTGCAGTAAATCATACGGTGCGTGATTTTCCAAAAAAAGAACGTAGTCAAAAAGGATTGTATGCTCAACTTTTACAATCGTCGGTGCGTATATTACTTCGTATATCAGAAAGTCGCAACCCGCTTTTGGATTCGGAGCATGATATTTTGTTGCGAGCCCGATATCACTTATCGGAAACTGAATTTCTTTTGGATGTTTCTCACTTTATGGGTTACATCGATTATTGGGAACGACAGAGACTTCACGAATACTGCCATGATGTTCGAATTCACATCAATAAGAGTTTGTATAGAGAAAATGTGCTTGTGTGAAATATGCTAAAGAAATTAATCGAAAGCTTGATTTTCTTTGTTTGAAAGTTCGATCATTCGAGCGTAATTTTCAGAAGTTAAGTCAGAATAATAAAAATTAACAGGATTCAAAACTTCACCATCTTTATGAACCTCATAATGAAGATGCGGTCCCGTTGATTTCCCCGTACTTCCAACCAAACCAATGATTTCACCTCGTTTAACGCGTTGGCCTTGACGTACATTTATCTTACTCATGTGACCATAGAGCGTCAAATATCCATAGCCATGATTTATACGAACATGATTTCCATAACCAGAAGCGTCAGAATCTGCTCTTTCCACTACACCATCACCAGTAGAATAAATTTCAGTACCAATAGGACAAGCAAAATCCATCCCCGAGTGAAATTTGGTCGTTTTGTAAATTGGATCAGTACGATATCCAAATCCAGAAGCCATACGTTTTAAATCTTTATTATTCACTGGTTGTATAGCAGGAATTGCTAATAACATCGAATTTTTATTTTTGACCATAGTAAAAATTTCATCATAAGATTTACTCTGAACAACCAATTGTTTTGATAAAATATCGACTTTTTGCATTGTTTCAATCACCAAGTCGCTATTATCGAAATTTTTGTATTTCTCGTATCGATTTACACCGCCAAAACCTGCTTTGCGAACCTCACTAGGAATTGGATCCGCCTCAAATACTACACGATAAATATTATCATCCCGATCTTGTAAGTCACCCAATACAAGATACATATCACTTAATCGTTGGTTTAATAAGTCGTATTCAAGCCTTAATTGATCTACTTCGCGTTCAAGTACTTTTTCTCTCGGAGAATCGAATGTATTGTATGCAAACAAAACACCCAAAGCAGCAAAAACAATTCCTGTTCCTGCAAAGGATAAAAAACGTTGAGTACGCTCCTTGATTGAAAGCTTTACGCGTTCATAAGAAAGCGACTTTGTATTAAATTGATAACGAACTTTTGCCAAATCGTAAGGTTGGTTAGAATATCGAATACTCCTTTTTTTAAGGAATAGTTTTACGAATTTATAAATACTTTCCAATTAAACAGTCAATTATTTTATCTAAAGCCTTCTATTGGTCTCAATTTTCTGCCTGTTTTACTACCTTTGGGGCCGTTTCATAGTAAATAAAATTGTACAATACCTTTATGGATTCTAAGCAAATTCGTCAAACATTCCTCGATTTCTTCGCATCAAAAGGACATCAAATTGTTCCTTCGGCACCCATGGTCATTAAAAATGATCCAACCTTGATGTTTACCAATGCCGGAATGAATCAGTTTAAAGACCTTTTTTTAGGGAATGCACCAATCGTTTATAAACGTATTGCTGATACTCAAAAATGTTTGCGAGTTTCAGGAAAACACAACGATTTGGAAGAAGTGGGTGTAGATACTTATCACCACACGATGTTCGAAATGTTGGGTAATTGGTCATTTGGCGATTACTTTAAGAAAGACGCCATTCAATGGGCTTGGGAGCTTTTAACGGAAGTGTATAAAATTGATAAATCTCGTTTGTATGTTACTGTTTTTGAAGGTGATGCCTCCGAAAATTTAGCGTTCGATCAAGAAGCATACGATACGTGGAAAGAATTGATCGATCCTGATAGAATCATCAATGGAAATAAAAAGGACAATTTCTGGGAAATGGGCGATACTGGCCCCTGTGGACCTTGTTCCGAAATCCATGTGGATATTCGAAGCGACGAGGAACGTGCTCGCATCGATGGGAAAACCTTTGTAAATGAAAGTCATCCACAGGTCATCGAAATTTGGAACAATGTATTCATGGAATTTAACCGAAAGGCCGATGGCAGTTTGGAAAAATTACCAGCACAACATGTCGACACAGGTATGGGCTTCGAGCGTTTATGTGTTGTTCTTCAAGGCAAGCAGTCGAACTACGATACCGATGTTTTTCAACCGCTCATTTCATTCCTCGAAACCATTTCATCTAAAGCCTACAAGCAGGATGAAAAAATCGACATCGCGATGCGCGTTATTGCCGATCATATTCGTACTATTTCATTCGCTATTGCTGATGGTCAACTTCCAAGCAACAACAAAGCGGGCTATGTTATTCGAAGAATTTTGCGTCGTGCAGTGCGTTATGGATACACGTTTTTGGGTTTAAAAGAACCGTTCATGTTCAAGATGGTTGAAACACTTGCCAACCAAATGGGCGATCAGTTCCCTGAAATTAAAGCCCAGCAAGGACTCATCGAATCGGTGATGCAAGAAGAAGAGCAGTCGTTTTTACGAACACTCGAAACAGGAATCAATCGCTTTAACGATTTCCTCACGAAGAACACTTCGAATTCTCAAGTACCTGGGAAATTCGCTTTTGAACTTTTCGATACATACGGTTTCCCAATTGACCTAACCCAACTCATGGCTAGAGAGCAGCAGTTGGATGTGGATATGGAAGGTTTTAATGAGAATTTACGTTTGCAAAAAGAACGTTCTCGTTCGGCTGCAGTAGTGGAAGCTGGCGATTGGATTGAAGTTTTGGAAGATGATCAACAAGAGTTTATTGGTTACGATTACCTCGAATCAAATGTTCAAATAACGCGCTACCGTGAAGTAAATGCCAAAGGGAAAAAACAATTTCAATTGGTGTTCAATATCACTCCGTTTTATGCCGAAAGTGGTGGACAGGTTGGCGATACAGGCGTTTTGAAAAATCAACATGAAGAGATTGCTATTTTGGATACAAAGAAGGAAAATGGAGTGATAATTCATTTTGCTGAGCGATTAC
>JBIPLZ010000224.1:0-4303 GCA_044369395.1 Flavobacteriales bacterium
AAGATCAAAAACATTCGTGTTGCCAAGGAAGAGCAATACCAAGAGGGTTTCATCAAAGAAATATTTGGTTCTGTTCTGGGATATTCTGTTTACCCGGAAAGTCCTTACAACATAGAGACGGAAAAGAAAAACGAAACCAATTCCAAAAAAGCGGATGGTGCCATCCT
Source organism: Flavobacteriales bacterium (assembly GCA_044369395.1). Taxonomy (GTDB): domain Bacteria; phylum Bacteroidota; class Bacteroidia; order M30B66; family M30B66; genus CALQRR01. Next base: position 168 of record JBIPLZ010000224.1, read on the forward strand.
CAAGGATGAAAAAGTGGTGGGTGTTATTGAGTTGAAAGACAACAAAACAAAAAACCTTGATGCGGTAAAAGACCAAGCGTTCGGATACAAAAACAACATTCCTAATACGTTATTGGACAATTATTTCGAAGAAAACGTTCGAAGAAAAGTTTTGGATGAATCTATTGTTGTTGAGATCATAGATCTAGATGATAAAATATTTGATGACGCGGTTGTACATTCAATGATTTTTGGAATACTGAGAGATACTAAAAGTGATTATCTCATAAAAATTGGTGCATCAAAAACAATTTATAGTGAAGGAGAATATATTCCCGCAAGCTATTTTAAAGAACAAGATAAATATGCGTTCTCAATTAGGAATTATAGAAATAAAGATTTTCTAAACAAAATTAATTTAGAGAGTGTTCCCTTAAAAGATATATTAGATATAAGACAAACTATTAAAACTGGCGACGATTCTAAGTACGTTTCGAAAGATTGTTTGAATGCATCTTACAAACCAATTTTAGCGGGTAAGGATATTCAAAAATGGGTTTATACTGACCCTTATTTGTTTGTTAATTATGGAAAACATTTGGCTTGCCCCAGGGATTCAAAAATATTTGAACAACCTAAAATTTTAATAAGAGAGACGGGTAATCAAATCACGGCAACTATAGACGAAGATAATTATTACATAATGTCTTCGCTTTATTCGTGTTTATTAATAAACAGAAACTTCACCCTCAAATTTTTATTATGTTTAATAAACTCTAAGTTATTTCAGTTCCAGCTTAAATTAATTGCTTTTGACAAAACTGAAGGTGCATTTACAAAAGCCAGAATATTTCATTACTATCAGCTTCCAATAAAAAAAACCGCGATAATCAATCAAAATAGATTTGTCATAATGGCTGAAAGAATGTTAGAAACAACAAAATCTTTTGAGTCAATAAAATTAAAATTTAGCTCTCTAGTGAGCTCTGATTTTTCAATAAACTTGGCGCCAAAGAAACTTAATCAAATAGGATTAATTAGTTGGGCAGATTTTGAAAAAGAATTGGCTAAGAATAAAGTTGTTCTTTTAGGTGTGCAAAAAGAAGATTGGTTCGATAGATTTGAAAGATTCAAAAAGAAAGCCCTTGACCTTAAAACCCAAATAGACCAAACAGATAAAGAAATTGACCGTATGGTTTATGAGCTGTATGGGTTAACGGAGGAGGAGATTCAGATTGTGGAGAATAGTTGATGTCAAAAAATAAAATCGCTAACCGCGCCCGAGAACTGGAATTCTTTCTGAATTTCATCAAGGCTGCAGAAATGCCAAGTTTATCATGGCATCAATTAACTAGTGATCCCCCAGATTTTATTTTTATCGATAAACATGATAATGTCATCGGTATAGAAATAAGGGAATTACATGCAACTGAAAATCAAAAAGAAAGTGAGGAACATTTCAAAACGATCATCAAATATGCTGAACTTGAATTCGCTAAATTGAGTGATGAAAAAATCTGTGTTTCGTTTCAATTCAATCAACGGATTCAGTGCTCAAAATTAGAAACTCAAAAGTTAGGATCCGTTATAGCTGAATGGATATTTGGACATTTGGATAAGTATCATCAACTCACCAATCACTCTCATCAATTTGAAAATCTCATCAAAGAGATCCCGGCCATTAGTGAAATAAAACTAATAAAGTGCGATGGCTGTTGTAAAGACGGATGGAAATATGACCGCGGACTAGTATTCGGATTAGTATGCCAACTAGATATTCTCTCAACAGCCATTGGCGACAAGGCAAACCAAATTTCTAAATGGAATTCAAAATTTCTTTATCATGAAAAATGGTTGCTATTGGTTGAAACCGGTGAAACGAGTAGTGTTTTCAGCTCATTTCCAACTGATCAGATAGATTGGTCCAAATACAATAAGTTTGACAAAGCATTTGTTTTTAATAGCTTCCTTTCAGAAATAATAGAAACAATAAAATACTCAGTAGGTACTAAAAATAACGTATTGGAATAAATAAAGTTGGCTGTGTTTTAGACTGCTGAGATTGACCCCCATTTAAAAATACTTGGGTTTGTCCAACATAAAAATTTATCATAACGGCATAGGTAATGTTGTTGTCAGTTGGCTCATTGCTCGTTAAGTAACTTGCTTGATTATAATTTTGAACTAAACTCTGAACAGCATTATAGACCAAAATCAACTCTAATTCAGATGGTAAATACCAATCATTGTAGCCTCCTTGAGATAAATTCAAACAATAACTTGCGGCATAATTTCCACTACATGAATTGCTTATATTATTTGAATTCGACCCGCCAAAACCGATATTTCTATTTGTAGACGGATTACATCCACTGTAACTCCAGCTTAATGGACCGTGAACAATTTGCGAAGCTTCAATATACCTCCAACCGTTTGAGTAAGAACCTTTATCATATACAACCCATCCGCCCGCAGGGCCTTGCTGTCCTATTTGATAAACGATCTCCCCTGAACAAAGACAATTAGAATTAATAGTGTCATTGACCGTTTGAGCATTGCCATCGTTACATATAGTCCCTACAAAATAACATGTCCCATCATCCGTGTTTGCGGCTAAGTTATAATTACATGCTAACGAGTTAACGCATCCATAAACCGGATTCGCCGCACTAACTCCCGGCACAATGCTCACTTGATCTCCAATAAACAAACTGTCTCCTGTCAAACTCACTCGAACACTCACATCCTCTGCAAACAACGCATACGGCACACTCATCATCTGCTGGGTACCTAGATCAACGTTGCCATTACCGGTATTCATCATGACGTGCAAAAACTTATTACCAATTCCCCAATTGATGTTGCTAAACGTGCCGGTAATCACTGTTCCGACTCCAATATTCAAATTGACTAAGCCCTGCGCGTTTGCCGTTGTAGTATGTGTCTCTTCGTATACCACGGTACCTTCGGCGTTGGCATCATGAATTTTAAATGTAATGGTAATGGAGCTGTTGCTCATCACCGACCCATCGGAATTGCGCAATACCGCTTGGTAAGGTATGGATTGCGGCGCTTGAGCCAAGATTCCAAATGTGATTATAGAACATAAAAAGGTAAAGAGTTGTTTCATAGAACAAATATATGAGAATGTTTTTATCTTTTTTGGCGAGTAGATCGTGGATCAATCGATTTCTTACAACCTTTTCGGTTTGTTGCGGAAAAATATCCCCTCCTACCCGAAGGGAAAGGAGGGGTGGCTGCGAAGTCCCGATAGTTATCGGGAGGGTGGTCGTTTCAGAACATCGGGGACGGATCGGTCACATAAAAGTCTTTATATGCACCTTATAGGTTTCTTGCACAACAAAGGCGTTGATTCAAATTTTGCGGATTGAAATGGATGTATCGAAAATCGCACAAAGAGAAAAGAAAAGAACTCCGAAACAACGCTACGATTTCAGAAAAAAGACGATAAAAAATGAATGAATCGGATAAAAGAGTTTCACTCGATATCGTGCAAGAGATTTCTGCACTCATTGAGGAAAGTAAACAACATGTCATAAGGACCGCCAATAGCGCTTTAACACTTTTGTTTTGGCAGGTTGGCAAACGTGTTAACGATGAAATTTTAAGAAATGACCGTGCACAATATGGAAAACAGATTATTGCCACAGTTTCCGCTCAATTGGAATTGAAATACGGTAGAAATTTTGCTGAGAAGAATCTAAGGAGGATGATACAGTTTTCTATTGAATTCTCAGATTTTGAAATTGTCGTTCCACTGGCGCGACAATTAACGTGGTCACATTTTTTATTGCTGATCCCTTTAAAATCCATCGAATCAAAAATATACTATGCCCAAAATGCGATTGAAAACAATTGGGGCAAGCGAGAATTGAGAAATCAAATTGAACGCAAAGCATTTGAGCGAAATGAAATTGCCAATATGCAATTTTCAGAAAGCCAACCCTTTTTACTCAACACATTCAAAGATCCTTACCTCTTGGATTTTCTGCATCTCAAAAACACCTACTTAGAAAATGATTTGGAAAAGGCAATTCTTCGTGAATTAGAATCATTTATTTTGGAATTGGGTAAAGGTTTTGCTTTTATGGAACGTCAAAAACGAATGATTATCGACGAAGATGACTTCTACCTTG
>JBIPLZ010000223.1:0-4303 GCA_044369395.1 Flavobacteriales bacterium
TGCAGCATGGATTGAGTTGAGCAGAAAAAAGAAAACACAAACGGGTTTATTATGTGGAAAAAAGGGGATAATCAATCAGGTTATCATGCAGCAAAAGAATCCGAATATTCCAGCTACAGAAATTTACACCTTGGAAAATGATTCGACATGGTTTGTTGTATATAAACCTGAATTGAATTGCGTTGAATTGGAGAGCATGGGAAGTACTCAAAGGCGCTACATGCTTGGCCATATTTATGAAAACATGGGAACTATTCGTCCAGGAATTGCATTAGGTGAACTGTTAAACAAACAATTTTCGATTGGAGATAAACTTCAATTACTTTATACTTCCGAAATCATTGATTCTACAGGAAAATATTTCCTATATCAACCCATCCAAATCTTGGAATATACCGTTGTAAAGAAAGGAAATGATTCTGGTTATGATAATGTAACATTTTCGACTTTGATAAAGAATATCAAAACAGGAACCCGCGAAAATTTAGGAGAAAAAACAATTTCTCTTTTTGAAGATGGGATAACCATAGGAAATGACATGATGATTGGAGATACGCTGTATAAGAGCCAGTTGAAAATAATGCCTACTTCAAATCAAGAAATAATCCATCCCTTTTATCCTTTAGTGAATCTGTTCGATCCTCTGATGATTGCCTATTGGAATGAAACAGAAACATTGAAAAACAAGACGATAACGTATAATTGCTTTTGGACGAATAACTACCCTGGTCGCATTTGTTGGCTTCCCGACTTTCCTATTTTCTGGAATGATAACGGAGAAAGTATTCAAGGACATATCGTTTATTACAAGAAAGATTCAATCCAAGTTGGTGAAGAATATAGTATTCCAACTCACACTGAATTACATATCGATGAAATAAGCTTATATAAAAATGAACTTTTGATGAAGATATCGAGCGAAAAAGCAACAGACATTCAATTAAGCATTTTCAAACAATCGGGAGAAGAAATAAAACTCGATAAATCCATTATAAAACTCGATGCTGGTTTCACCCAATTTTCTTATTTACTTCCGAATATACAGATGAACGAAACCGTTCAAATTAAGTTAACTACGAATAATAAAAAGAAAGATCTTATTCAAGAATACCGCATTATGTCGCGCGAAAATAATTAAAATAATTTCAAGCTTATGAAAGTTCAATTGCTTTACATTTTACTATTCCTGGGACTTCATTTAACAGTTAATGGACAGAGTATATTCATAGACAAAGCTCTTTCAGCCAATGATCACAAGCAAAAAAATCCATTGTTTGATGCTATTAATTTAGGTTTTAATGGAGTTTCGGCTGAGCTAAAATTGAAAAAAAACGGAGAGCTTTATTGCGGAAATAAAACACTCAAAGAAGTATATTTAGAACCATTGAAATTGAAATCTGAAAACGGTCTCAAAAACATCCATCCAAAACATACTGATGAATTTATTATTTTTTTAAAAATAGTTAGTGATAGTAGTTCTACATATGAAGCATTATTGAAAGAAATTGAACCCTACCAAAACATATTAACATCATTTGAAGGGACTAAACGAAATAAAAAACCTATACGTATTGTCATTGGTGGAAATATTCCTTACTCAAAGATTTTTAATATGAGCAAACGCTTTCTTTTCGCAGAAGAATCAGCATTGAAGCTTGATTTTTCGAAAGATGAAACGTTCACTTTTTTAGCTGGGCTCTCCCTTAAGACCAATTATAAGTGGAAAGGCGAGAAAAATATGCCGAACATGGAATATATGAGCTTGTTAAACTATGTAAAAAATGCTCACAAAGCAGGTCGATTGGTTCGATTGTACGATATACCTGAGTTGCCGAATGCCTTCGATATTCTGTTGGGTTCCGGGATTGATTTTTTAGAAATTGAAGACATCAAAAGTTTTTCTTCGTATTGGCAGAATCGGAAAAGCAATTAAATTACAATTGAACATACTAACATTTAGCATCTCATAATTAAAAGAATGTGTTTGCGTTAAAGGATTAATCATTCCGACATTCGCATTATGTTGAATCGTACATCATTAATTTTCAAGAATAGTTGGAAGTATATCCGAAAACCATTGTTGTGGCTTAGTGTATCTTTTGTTTTATTGCTAATTACAGCCTCTCTTTTAGCATATATTTTTGAAGACGATGTAAAAGCCTATTTCCTTCAAAAAATTAATAACCAGCTGAATATCCGAGTTGAAATTGGTAAAATCGATTTTAGTTTGCTTAACCATTTTCCTCAAGCAAGCATTTCTCTTGAACAGGTTGTTGCCCATCATTCAAAACCGTATAAGGGGAAAGGCAATTTCATTGAGGCAGATCAAATTGATTTCAGCTTTGGCGTTTTCGAATTATTTAGTGGAAATTATTCAATAAACCGCATTGACATTCAAAATGGATCCATTCATATTCTTAGAGACGCTCAAGGCATTGTGAATTACGAATTATTAAAATCCACAAACAACGATTCTAAAGAACGTGTTGATTTTAAGCTAAATGCAGTTTTCGTTACGAATGTGAATATGTCGATAGAAGATATTCCAGCCGATTTTTCCTCTTCGTATTTAATCAAAAAAGGGAAGTTTAAAGGAGATTTATCAAATGATATTTTCACGTTGAAAGTAGCAAGTGATCTTGAAATCAAGCAATTGAAATCTGATAAAATTACCTGGATCAAAGAACGTAATGCACACATTGAAATGGGTATTGAAATCAATAAAAAGACCCAAGTTTATTCTTTTATCGATGGAGGTATTCAACTAGCCGATTTGAAATTCAATGTATCAGGTAAATTACAAAACAAGGACGTCTTAGGCATGGACCTCCAATTTGGTGGAGTTGATTTAGATGTTAGTTCTTTTTTATCGCTATTACCCAAAGAATATTCGAAGGAAATAAGCAAATACAAAAGCGATGGGAAATTTTATTGCGATGCTACGCTCAAAGGAAATTGGAGTAAAAATGAACATCCCTATTTTAATGTCGATTTTAAGATTGAAGATGCCATTATTCGTCAAATAGAGCACGATATTGAATTGAAAAATGTTAAATTAACTGGACGCATTCATAATGGGAATGAACATTCTTTGGAAAGCACGGTTCTCGATTTAAATACTTTTTACGTTGAACTAAACGATGGGAAAGCAAACGGTGATATCCACATACGCAATTTGAAAAATCCTTATATAAAGGCGCAAACTTCAGCATCATTCAATTTATTGGATTTAGAAAAATTCTTTTCACTCAAGCCCGTTCATTTTGTATCAGGGAACGCGAGTTTGAATATTGCCATAGAAGGAGAATTAAAGAATAGCAATCTTATTTCTCATGCTTCATCAGATATAATTAAGGCTGAAGGTTTGTTAAAGTTAAATGAGGTTGCATTTAACATAGAAGGTGATTCATTGGCATATTCAGGTTTTTCGGGGAATTTCGATTTTAACAACAACGATGTTCGTGTCGATAATTTTAAAGGGAAAGCAGGAAAAACCGACTTCCTTATGAAAGGCACATTGGGCAATGTATTTGGGTATCTTTTTAGTAAAGACCAAGCAATTACAATCACTTCAACCGTACAAAGCAATTTGGTTTATTTGGATGAGCTTTTTGCTCGTCATGCAACCAGTTCAAACAATAATGATTACCGTTTTCGTATTTCGCCAAGACTTAAACTCAAGTTAAATGCACGTGTTAATCAATTACAATTTCGGAAGTTTATTGCACGAAATATCATAGGTGATTTCCGTGTGGATAATCGTGAATTAATTGCTGAAAAACTCGAATTAAAAACGATGGGAGGTAACATTCGTTTGGCAGGTTCTGTGGATGGAAATCAAGAGGAGCAGCTGTTACTGAAATGCACCGTAAATTTAAAGAAAGTTGATATTGCTCAAGTCTTTTATGAATGTGAAGACTTTGGTCAAGATGTATTGAAAAAAGAGAATATACAAGGCAAATTGGATGCAGATGTTCAACTTAACTCGATTGTTTCTTCTGGATTAATGATTGATCTAGATAAATTGTATGCGAGTACCAACATAGTAATACATGAAGGAGCGCTTCTTAATTTTGCACCATTAAATAATTTATCGCGTTTTATTAGTTTGGATGAATTACGAAATGTTCGCTTCTCAACATTGAAGAATCAAATTGAAATTCGGAATCGAAATGTGATTATTCCTAGCATGGACATTGTTTCGAATGCACTCAATATTGGAGTATCAGGGACGCATAATTTTGACAATGTGGTAGATTATCATTTCGAATTGTTTTTATCCGATTTGTTAGCTAAAAAAGCA
>JBIPLZ010000225.1:0-4300 GCA_044369395.1 Flavobacteriales bacterium
TTTATTATAGAAAATGCTCTTTCTTCATAATCACCAGATGAAAATGCCAATTGTGCGGCAGAAACGGCAGCATTATCGTAAAACTGCCCTTTCGCCAATAAACCAAGTTGGACTAAAGAAAGCTTATTATATGTATCATTCCATGGTGAATTTTCTGTTACACCAATCGATTGTAAGTAATTACCTAATCCTAAAGCTACAAATTCTTGATATTGAGAAGGACTAACATTAACTTCAACAAAGCTATTGTGATCAACATTTCTCAAACCATTATCGAAACCTAGCCAGTCGGTTTGACTTCTCTCAGAAGTAAGCATGTCTTTTCCTGTAGTTTGAGCATTATAGCCAAATTGAGACTCAATATTTACAGTTAATTTATCAGGATAGTCTTTGGTTTCGATTGAAATATAGGCACCAGCCCAATCCCCAGGCAAATCAGGGGAAGCTGTTTTGGTAATAATAATGTTATCAACCAAACTCGAAGGAAATAAATCCAATTTAATGTTGTTTGTAAATGGATCTAATGTCGGAATTCTCATTCCGTTTATGTTGGTTTTCAGATATCTGTCGCCAATACCTCTAACTGTAATAAAACTTCCATTGGTTGAAACACCGCTCACGCGCGAAATGGCTGCAGTGACATTATTATCGCCCGTTTTCTTCATTGTTTCCGAAGAAATGTAGTCGATAGAAGCGGATGATTTTTTCTTTAAATTTTCGAGGTAGTAATCTTTGTTTTTAACAGCGGTTGAAACAACTTCAAATTGCTTGATTTCATTCTGCTTTGACGATAATTTGTAGTTTCGAATTTGAACCTCACCAGCTTTATTAAATACAATAAGCTCTTCAATTGTGGTATATCCAATAAATGAAATAACGATGGTTTGTGATTCGATGTCCTTAATGGACAACGAGTAGTTACCATCAAAGTCGGTCATAACACCGTACGACTTATTCGATTTTAATACAACGGCGGCACCAATTACAGTTTCTCCGTTCTCATCCGTTATTTTACCCCTAACTACCCCTTGACTAAATGCAACATTGCAAAGAAAAAGGCAAGTGAAGACTCCAATAAAATTTCTCATAAAATGTTTAGAAATAAAAAGGGATTCATTGAATCCCTTTTATGTTTTAATTTCTTAATTCTTTGTGAATTTTTGCGTCGATCGTTTGCCATCTGCAATTAACTCAACAATGTAAACACCTTTTGGAAGTTCTTTAATATCGAACTGCTCTATGTTTTGTGAATTAAATCCGGAACTTGTTCTAGCAGAAACTAACTGTCCGCGCATGTTATAAATAGAATAACGTTTTAATGTATTACCCATTTCAGAAGTCTCGAATGAGATTACTTCATTTGCTGGATTTGGATAAACACTGAAAAGAGGAGCTGCTTCGGATTGATATTTAATATTATTTGGAATATCAGATGTGTAATTCAAACCAGCAAATTCAATTTCAACATCAACAGGATTAGAAGAAACATAACGCTCAACACCTCCTGATGGAGTTCCCAATTGGACATTTAATTCGAAAGAGAAAACTCCATCGGTTGTGAACTGACCAATAAGAACTCTGTTTGTTGCAGGATTTGGTCCAGTAGCTCCATTAAGTGCAGACCAAGCTCCATCGCTTGTTGAAAATACTGAGCCATTGGCAATATCGTTCGAGTTATCAAATATGGCTAATTGTGCATCAATACCTAAAGTTGTAACAGGCTGTGTAGTTCCTAAAAGTAATCCATCTTGTAAAGTCAATGGGATACCAGCATCACTATTATTGTTTTGAAGAACGCCATCATTGTTAGTATTGTTAGCTACCCCATCATCATCCGATTTTAATACTCCAAAATTTCCTGCGCATGCGGCACCAACAGAAATCCAAGAATCTAACATTACCGTATTATTTTTAGCTTGATTCTTAGTGTACGTTGGAGCAATTGCTCCTCTATCTTCATTATTAAAGAAAAATGTAGTAGTAGAAATTCTTAATTCATGACCCGGAATTCCAAAAACTGCTTGCATTTTGTAATCAGGTAACATATCCACATAAACGCGGTAAGTAACAGATCCAACAGGCAAAACTCCTCCAACATCATTTACAGATGCATCATTTGCATCAGAGATGTAATATTTCTCAACGATGATATTTTCTAAGCCCTGACCAAAAGCAGAAATTGAAAGAATAGCGCTCGCAATAATTAGTAATGATTTTTTCATAGACGAATAGAATTTGTAGGACTTTATGGATTTTATATGAAGAATTAACCTCTTCAAATTCCCTACAAAAATATTCAACTTAAAAAATGGAGTGCGATTCTAATTGTTATTTTAAAGTTAAATAGTTTAAGCCAATGCAATTTCTAGAACTCCCTAATCCGCTAGCAATCCTGAATTAATCTATTTTAATCACACAGTCTACTTAATACTTTGTTAACATTGAGTTAACATGGGTGGTCTTCTCGAGGTATGAATTATGAAAAATTTTATCATTCTATTCTCAACTTTAAAGGACAAGCAAAAAGATGTGTTATTTCAAGAACAAATTTCTATCTGTCCTGGCGTTTTGTTACATCAATACGTTTATCTGCTTCAATACCTTCTACCAAACGATCTTTCCCCCAAATAAAATCTTCGCGCTCGTAGTCGGAAGGAAGTATTTCTTTAGTTAAAAAGATTGCCTCTTTCGGACAAGCTTCTTCGCATAATCCACAGAAAATACAACGGAGCATATTAATCTCATAAACAGCCGCATATTTTTCTTCGCGGTATTTTCCCTCTTCTCCTTTTTGACGTTCGTCGGCAATCATTGTGATGGCTTCGGCTGGACAAGAAACAGCACATAATCCACATGCAGTGCAACGTTCGGCGCCGTTTTCGTCGCGCTTCAATACGTGACGACCACGATAAACTTCGCTATTTTCACGAGTTTGTTCGGGGTATTTAAGTGTAATCGGACGTTTAAAAAAATGCTTTAGCGTAACCGCCATTCCCTTTAATACAGCAGGCAAATACGATCCTTCTGCAAGAGTCATGTGTTTATCGGAAACTACTTTCGATCTGTTGGTAAGTTGCATAATTATGTCTTGAACTTATTTATCGGCCCAGAGCAAAACCGCCCCAACGCCAAACAGGTGAATCAATGCCAATGGAATCATATATTGCCAACCTAATCGCATCAGTTGATCGTAACGGAAGCGCGGTAAAGTCCAACGAATCCACATGAATAAAAAGATGAACGCAAATATTTTTAGAAAGAACACAAAAACACCAATAATTGTAATGGCGTTTTGAGAAAGACCTAAACTATCCATAAAAGGAAAGTTATATCCTCCAAAATACAAGCTCGCCATAAAAGCGGATGAAATAAACATGTTGATGTACTCTGCAAACATGAAAAAGCCCAATTTCATGGAACTGTATTCGGTATGATATCCTCCAACCAATTCGGTTTCACATTCCGCTAAATCGAATGGCGTACGATTACATTCCGCAAATGCACACACAACAAACAACAAGAATCCAATTGGCTGGTAAAAGATGTTCCAGTTCATTCCGTGTTGTTGTTCTACAATTTCTTTTAAGCTCAACGTGCCCGTCATCATGATAAGCGCAATCAATGCCAAGCCCATGCTTAACTCGTAGCTAATCATTTGAGAAGAAGCACGGATAGCGCCTAATAGCGCAAACTTGTTGTTGGAAGCCCAGCCTCCAATCATGATTCCATAAACACCCAAAGAAACAACACCAAAAATGTAGAGCACTCCAATATTCAAATCAGAAACCTGCAAGGAAATGTCGCGACCTGCAATGTTCAACGTATCTCCCCAAGGAATGACAACGCTAGTCATCAAGGCGGTGAGCATGGCTATTCCGGGTCCAGCAATGAACAGAAATTTATCAGATGCATTCGGGATAATTTCTTCTTTGAAAAAGAATTTACCCGCATCAGCAAGGGGTTGAAATATACCAAAGGGACCCGCACGATCTGGTCCAACGCGGTCTTGCATAAAGGCTGCAATCTTTCTCTCAGCATATGTACTGTAAGTTGCAATTAGCAGGGTTATGGCAAATGCGATAAAGGCAATAACCGTTTTGTCAAGTAAAAACAGAGTATCCATATCAGCTCAGTTGTTTTTTAGGAAGAGATGCAGGCGATGCTACGAACTTTGTTCCTTTTTCATAATGATTTGCAGAAATCACCGAATGACGATCGATTTGACGAGGGCCTTCTTCGGTCCAATCGCTCAACTCTTTCTTATCGTAACGGCAAGTATTGCAAATGAAATCTTCTACTT
>JBIPLZ010000226.1:0-4289 GCA_044369395.1 Flavobacteriales bacterium
TTCAATACGTTTAAATAGTGCTACATTCTGATTAATCTGATCGGATAAACCAGCAAGTTTGGGTTCAAATTCAGTTTCCACTTCTTGAAATTCAGGAGTGCTTAAATTCGACCCCCAAATTCCATACAAGGTCATGATTCGTTGAAGTTTTTGACCAGTACGTTCCATGGCCGCAATTGTATTGGCAAATGTTGGGGCTTCGGTTTGTTTGGCAATCTTGTCAATTTCCGAAAGATTTTCTGCCATCGCCGCTTCAATAGCGGGTTTAAAATCCGAAACTTTTACTTTGTCGAAAGGAGGTAGTCCACCGTATAAGCCTGACCAATCTGCCAAAAGCGGGTTGTCGGATGAAGTTGTTTGTTGCATTTCAATGTGTTTGTTTTTTGATGTTTTATCCGATTTGTTTTTCTTTCCAGGGCCTTCTGCATAAGCCGAATTCAATAGAATAAGGGCTGCTGGCAAAATAAAATGTTTCATTGTTTGATTGGTTTTAATGAATGCAAATTGAAATTATTGAGTGTAATGGTACTGAACAGGTTTGATTTATTTTCGATTGTGAATAAATCCCATTGGTGTTGAATTGGATTCGAAGGCAATGTGGGCAGATAAAAAATTATCCAAAGGATCTTCCATAAGTTTCTTCCATGCATTTACAACCATCGAAACGTTCATTCGCTTCATGCATTGATTATCGCCAGCGCATGGTGGATTTATAAATTCGTGAACACACGGACTACAATACACATTGGTATAAACTGGAATACAAGACTGCATTTGACCATATTGATCGGGAGCACAAGGTCCAAATAAACCAACTGTTTTTTGTCTTAGAGCGAGCGCAAGATGCAAGGGACCGGTATCGTTGGTTATGATTCCTGTTGCATTATTCATGACAGCAATTAATTCATCGAGCTTGAGCTTTCCAGATGAGTCAATTACACGATTATCCTGCTGAAAATGTTTTGCAATTTCATTCACATAAATCGCTTCTTGTTTATTTCCTATGAGAACTAAAAACATTTCCGGTTTTAACACACGAATTTCTTGAATCAATTGAATAAAATATTCTGCTGGCCAACGTCGTTCGAGTCGCAAATCCGAAGCATTTGGGTTAATTACTAAGTAGTTAAGTGACTCAATTTGAGGATTAAATTCACGTAATTTCTGAATCGCATTCGATTGAATTTCATTCGATAAAATCAAAGGAATTAACTCATGATCAACTTCTTTAATCGGAAGAATACGCGCCATTTGAAGATAGATTTCCGATAATGGCGCTTTGATATTGTAATACATCAAATGTGTATATAAGCCGCTGCGGTAGTTTTTATCGCTTTTGTAATAGCCGAAACGATTACTTGCCGCACTTAACGTACAAAGTAAGCTGCTGTAATTCGAATACACTTCGATGTCAATATATACTTGAGGGCGAAACTTCCAAAGTTTCCACAATGCCGAAATCGAACTTTTAGTTAATTGGAAAATAGAATTATCCTGAATCAATATTGTACCATTGATTGAATCGCAATAAAAATTTAAAATACTTTTATTTGCTTCTGTACTTACAAAGATAATTTCCGCGGCAGGGTAGTTTTTTCGAAGTGTGGCAAGTAATGCAGAAGCTTGAACAATACTTCCCATTCCTTTTAATTTGCAAACAACGATGCGTTGAAAAGGACGATTTAAATCATGATTAATTCGTAGGATTTTTCCAAGTAATCGAACTATACCAAAAAGTAATATGTTCAAAAAAGAACCGAATGTTTTATCAATACCAATTTGAATGCGTGTATTCATTCTTAATCGGTTGGAATTGAATATTCTGCACTTTTAATACTCACCGAATCGCCAAGTTGCAGTCGGATGTAGTTAAGATCAATTTTCCACCAGCTCCACATCATGGAAGGACGCACAACATAATGTGCTTCATGATTAGGTAAAATGGAGAAATCTAGTCCACCAAAATCGTTTGAGTCTTTTACAAAGTATAGTTCCACATGCTTCCCCAATTTAGCTTTATTAATAAATGTAAATTCAAGTAATGCGGGTTTCTTAATTGCACCTTCTGGAATTTTACAGTATTTAAAATTCGGATACACTTGATCAGTACTTATTTTCAATGCTTTTTTTGAATTCGATAATGGTCGCCAAAATGCAGGGTGTTTATTCACATTGATTCGCTCCCAATTGCGGTCTTCAAATGTTTTTGCTAAGGAGTCGGGGAGGATATTGGCTTTTGTGTTCTTTCTCCAAACTTCGTATCCATGAATGCGTTTCCAAGGCGTATACATCTTGTAAAAGTATTCAGCCATAATGTAATGACGTAATTCATTAGCTACATCATCGGTTGCATCCCACCAATTTTTGGGTGTATGTCTAAATAACAAAAGTGGAACATTATAATTTTTTAATCGCTTAATCCAATCCTTTTGCAACGTTATAGAATGCACATTTTGTGGGCTCTGATAAAAGAATGAAGGAACCTGCTTTTCTGCATAAAAATAAAGCATGGGCGTGTTCCCAAAATCTATGAAGGTTTCGTTTCCATGCAAATTTGTTTTAAGGAATTCGGCCAATGCAAGAACATCCGGAGAAATGTTGACTTTATCCGTTTTTAATCGCGCATCGAGTTTTGTTGGGATGTTGTTTATTTGGACTGGCGAACTCATACCAGCTAATAAAAGTCCCGATTCAGGCTTCCGATTCGGGAATCTTAAGAAAGTCATAACAAAAAATAACATGGCCAACCATGTCATCCAACGACCCGATTCTCGAAATGGTAATTTTAACGCAATTGTTAGTGGAATAATGAAAAATGCAAAGGAAGATAAAAAGTTATCGTAACCCTCGGCAAAACCATGACGCACAATTCCTCTCGGTAAATTAATTAAATAAAAAATGCTTAAGAATAAAACAATCAACCAGGAAATTTGATTGCGATTTTGATTGCTTTTAGATAGAAGTTCTTTAATCGCAATAAGAATGCAGGCAATAATTAAAAGGGGTAAGAGAAAATGTTGCCAAATAAAATCAACACTAGTAATATCTCCCAAATTACTCAAACCATAGGATTGAGAGGACGAAAGATAATCGAGTGTAGAAGTTAAATTGTGTTGCCAGTCGACGTGTTTAATGGTGCAGAATACCCATAAAGAAGTGCCTAATACGATGGAAGAGTATATCAATGGAAGAAGAAATCGCCAAGTTATTTTCTTCAGCCAGATACTCATTCCTAAAATAGCTATTAAACAAAATAAAAGTGCAAAAGCGAGATCCGCACGCCAAGGCATTAGTAAAACCGAACTAATTCCAAAATACCAGGCATTGCGAGAATTCGGTGATTTCCATTCTGAAATCAAAATCAATAATGGAATCAATGCAAGCGCGTAATAAGGCGACAAAGCGGCATCTGCAAAAGGAAATAACGCAGCGAAATAAAAGGCAAATAATGTTTTTCGGGTTATTGAATAAACCAATTGAAATGAAATAACTACCCACAGAATGGGTTCAAAAATATCAAAAACAAGAAAATCTAAACCTTGATATCCATACAAAAACTCGTATAAAATCCCATATCCATAATCGGAAACAAAATGGGATGATGCTTTATGTATTAGTGGAAAAACATTGAAAAAATGCGCTTCCATAAGCGGAGTTGCTCGGTTAGCTAATTCAAATAACTCGGAAGTTGCCGTTCCATATGGATGATAAAACGATTGAATACAAAGTCCACAGGCTATAATTAACCAAATATGTTTGAATACGAGTGGTCGATACCTGCGTATCTTATTTTTCTTTTGAATTAATAAAGCACTTAGAAATAAAATGGTTAAAAAAAGAACATATAATAAGATTGGCGCTATGTAAATTCCCGAATAAAGGTGCGAGAAATAATGGATTTCGGTAATTATAAAGGGACTTAATACACTAAAAGCAAGAATGAAAGTCCAGTTTAATAGCCTTTCTAAATGAAGTGACAATCGATGTTGGATAAAAGCAAGGTAGAACGTGAAGCAGATCGTCCAAAAAACAAAATGAGCCCATGGAGGCATAACAAATCCAATCACCCAAATGATATTCAACCAAATTATTAACGTAATAGCTGCTGCTAATGGAGCCGATAATGTATGTGCCGATTTATTGGGTAGTTTCCCACAAATGAAAATACCAACATGAACAGCGGCAAATAATCCAGCAATGGGAATCAAAGAAGGAATAAAATATCCTGCAATAACTTGAACACAACCTGCTCGTGAAATGGTTGAATTAAATCCGTATTGGATTTCGTT
>JBIPLZ010000228.1:0-4282 GCA_044369395.1 Flavobacteriales bacterium
AAGGTCATGGTGCCCGTCGAAGATAATGTCATAGTACCACCATTACTTATGGTAGTGGCACCGGTAAATGTTTTTGTTCCAGTTGTACCATTTATGATTCCCGCGTTTGATGTCGTTCCTGTAACACCAAAGGTCCATGTTGAAGTATTTAATGTTCCTGCTGAATTTACTGTTAAATTGCTACACGACGAATTGGCAACAAGCGTAACAGGACCGTTAATAATAACAGTACTTCCTGCAACGGGTATACCGCCACTCGCCCAAGTTCCCGCAACATTCCAGTTGCCACCTATTGAGGTACTAACAGATTGTGCATGAACGTGAGCAGCCCCTATTAACATAAGAAGAGCAAACATTCCTGTCTTTATGAAAAACTGAAATGAACGTCTGGTATTGGGTTGCAACTGCGTCTTCGGAGTAAAGGATTGATTCATAAGTTTGGTATTTAATATGGGTAAGTATTCCATTGTTTGTTTGAGCGGAATGGAAATAGTATTAGGTTTTGATGAAGATTTACCATGTAGTGTAGAATTAATCGCCATATTTTTTTTAGAATTGTTCACCTGCGGTAAACGCAATCGGTTAAAAATGGTTGTGTAAAACACTCATCTGAGCATGAAACTGGTTGACATTGTATTTTTCTTAATGAAATTACAAATTTATCACATATCATAGATTCGGAATCAATTCAATTTTTAAAAATCATTAAATGTTCGTTAAAATAGTTTATTTATTGATTATTATTGAATTCTTGTAGAATTAAGATCATGTAATCATAGGTGCTAACACTTATAATAAAATCCAAATTTTTTGCAAAAGTAATTAAAAATCTTACATGGTATATTTTATTTCACTTTAAGAGTCAATTGTCCTTTTTTAATCTTGATAGATGTAAAGAAGTTTTTGGGTGATTGATTTCTCTTTGAAATATGCACGGATATAGATTAATCCGCTTGATATTGATGTAGTTGGCTGTATTTTCATTAGGCCATTTATGCCAAATTCAATAGGTAATATTTCAATTGTTTGGCCCAGATTATTGAAAAGATAAATTTCTTGTGGAAGTCCAAGTTCATGCGGGAACTGCAAGTAGATATTGCCAATTGCCGGGTTGGGTATTATTGAAAAAGGTTTCTCTTGTGAAATTGTTGGGGTTTCATTTTGCTCTGAAAGTAAAATGATGTCACTAAATGGGTTTGTGGTGATTTGTAATGAATCATACTCATTCGACGGTAATTTCAACCAGATTTCGCTATTCAATTCATTGAACGGAAAGCGAATTAAAGTATCGCCATTCGGCCATTGAATATGAATGGGCAACATCATTTCATAAGGGCCAAATCCTTCTATCGAAGCATGTTGACTTAAATCTACACGAACAATTCCATCGGGAAATTTCTGATGACTTAAAGAAACAATGGGATAGCCTTCTCCATATATCCAATCGTTAAAAAACTCGGTAAGCGATTCTCCTGAAGTATTTTCAAAGGCCTGTATCAAATCGCTTGTGCGCACTTCAGCACCAGCTAGTTGAATGGAAGATAGGTAGTTTCGAATGGCAGAAAAGAAAGCCTCATCGCCAATTCGTGTTCGGAGCATGTGAAGCACCATGGCACCTTTGGCATAACTTAATCGTCCGTTAAAAATTCTATATATATCAGTGGTATCAGAAACAAATACACTTCCTCCTACTTCCTGAGTAATGTTTGCAATTTGATCTTTCTTCCATTGAAGGAAATCAATCGGGTGAAACCGTTCAGCATTCAACCCAGTGCAATAGGTTGCAAAACCCTCGTTTAGCCAGATGTCGCTCCAGCTACCACACGTAACGTGATTCCCAAACCACTGATGTGCGAGTTCATGTGCCATTAATCCTTCTCCTAAATTGGCCATCGAACTCATGGTTTGATGCTCCATTCCACCGCCCCAGCCAAATTGCGCATGTCCATATTTCTCTTTCGAAAAAGGGTATGGAATGAATAAACTATCGAAATACTGCAACATATTGGCTTCGTATGTTGCAGTAGATCGCCATTCCCATTCGTTTTCGGCATACACATAATTCACCACAGGCATTAATGCATTTCTCAATTGGACCCAATTAGTGTATGAAACAAATGGAGCAACGCAGGTGGCAACCAAATAAGAAGCAATTGGATAACGATGCTTCCAATGATGATACACACCGCCATCTGCATTGGTCGTGCTAATCAAAACACCATTTCCCGAAGCAAGAAAGCCCTCGGGAGTGTGCACAATCATATCCAATGAATCGATCTTATCGCCCAAACTTAAACGGCTAGGCCACCAGTCGGACGCGCCATAAGGTTCCGACAACGTCCATAAAGCAGGAAGACCAGTTGGAGTTTGCCCTGTCGAGAATGACCCAAAGCCACTACTCGGAGGAACGCCATGATAAAAGATGCTCAGAGAATCGATATTCCCTGCGTTTGGGGTAAGTAGTGTAATTGTTAAACGATTGTTTTGATGATTGAATGAAAGCGGTTGATTTACTTGTAGGATTGAGTCAACCTGAAGATCATTGCTTAAATCGAATCCAATTTCTTGTTGAATTCCATCGATGGATTTTATAAAATAGGTTACTTCACCTCGAATAAATCGAACGCTAGGATTCAAAAACCACAATGTGCGAGCGTAAACTAAATCGAAAGGACTCGAATTCGTGTTCAGTTTTAACGGTTTATGATGAAATCCTTTTCGTTCTAGAACTGCAATATCTTGTATTTCCTGATTGAATTTGGACTGCGAAAATATCGGTAAGCATTGAAAACAAAGCAAAAGAAACGTAGCAAAAATTTTCATCGAAACTTAATTTTATCAAATTTACATACAAACAAGAAAAGAATCTAAATTTGCCCCCCTTTAAAATTGGAAATTATGTGGAACATCATTGACGAAAAACTTCATCGTGAATTTGAATTCAAGAATTTCATTGAAGCCTTTGCATTCATCACCAAAGTTGCGCTCCTTTCCGAACGTGCTAATCATCATCCTGAAATTCGAAATGTGTATAACAAAGTAGAGATCATTTTGTGCACGCACGATGAAGAAAGTACCATCACCGAAAAGGACAAGCACTTAGCTGAGAAAATCGATCAAGCTTATAAATCAACAATTGCTATTTAATCAGCTTTCTGACATTGGTCAACAAAGCTCGATAGCAATTCTGTAGTCCATTCAATTGCACCCGTTTGTTTTTTGAAAACATTGCCATTGATACAAAATAGGTAGCTTGTAGGTAGCGTGTAAATATTGTTTTCTTTGAAGCTGCCCTTGAGTTTACAAATTTGGAAGCTTAAGGGGATGCTCGAACTGAAATCTTGCAAAACAGTATTTTCTTCATCACTTACAAGGATAACTTGGATGTTTCGATTTTTCAGTTCTTCCTCGAGTTTGGCAAGTACAGGTAATTCTTTGCGACAATCGCGGCACCAGGTTCCAAAGAAAATGAGCAAGGTGGGTTTGCCTGATTCAGGTTTAACTGATTTTCCCTGTAAATCGCTTAATTGAATTTCGGGAAGTAGCAACGATGGCGCAACACGATAGCGTTGGTAAATAAAGATGCCAATTGACAATAAAGCCAAGAGCAATCCAACAAAAATCAAATGGTGTTTTTTCATTGCTTATCGAACGAAAGCACCGTATTGCGGATAATAGAAATGCACTCATGAAGCTGCGATTCAGTTATAACCAGGGGAGGAGCAAAGCGAATAATATCGCCATGTGTTGGTTTGGCGAGCAATCCATTTTCCATCATTCTAACGCAAATATCCCAAGCTGTAACTCCATCCGTTTCATTTATAACAATAGCATTTAAAAGTCCTTTCCCTCGAACGAGTTTAATTCGGTTGCTCGGAATTTCTCTCAAGGCCTTGCGTAAAATATCACCCAAACGATCGGCATTTTCTGCTAATTTTTCATCACGAACCACTTCCAAAGCAGCCGTTGAAATTTTAGCGGCCAATGGATTCCCTCCATACGTTGAACCATGTTCTCCGGGTTTGATGCAAAGCATGATTTCGTGACTAGCAAGCACCGCTGAAACAGGATACATTCCACCTGAAAGTGCTTTCCCCAAAACCAAAATATCGGCTTTTACATTTTCGTGATCAATGGCAAGAAGTCTCCCAGTACGTGCGATTCCCGTTTGAATTTCATCGGCAATAAACAACACGTTGTGACTTTTACACAAATCGTAACAAGCAGCTAAATAGCCGGCATCCGGAACCACAACACCCGCTTCACCTTGCATGGGTTCGAG
>JBIPLZ010000227.1:0-4282 GCA_044369395.1 Flavobacteriales bacterium
GGAACACGAACCAAGAAAAAGGGAAATGATACTAATAGTAAAAACAAGGACTTTGCGCATGCCACAAAAATAGGAATTCCAACAACATAATTAAATGACTAATATTGCTCTTTATCGGAATATATAATTATGTCGGTTCAAAAGGAAATAAAGCGCGTCACAACCAAGACGTTGCAAGAAATGAAGAACAATGGAGAGAAGATTTCCATGCTTACAGCCTACGATTTCTCGATGGCGCAAATGGTTGATGAAGCCGGAATAGATGTCATTTTAGTGGGCGATTCGGCATCGAACGTAATGGCCGGACATGAAACTACCTTGCCTATCACACTCGACCAAATGATTTATCATGCATCATCGGTTATCCGCGGAACTTCGCGTGCACTAGTTGTTGTTGATTTGCCATTTGGTTCCTATCAAGGAAATTCCAAAGAAGCACTTACTTCGGCCATACGAGTAATGAAGGAAACAGGCGCGCATGCCATTAAACTGGAAGGAGGAGAAGAAGTTGTTGAATCGGTGAAGAGAATTCTCAGTGCTGGTGTTCCAGTTATGGGGCATTTGGGTTTAACTCCTCAGTCGATTTATAAATTTGGAACATACGTGGTTCGTGCCAAAGAGGAAGAAGAAGCTAATAAATTGATAGAAGATGCGCACTTATTGCAAGCCGCTGGATGTTTCGCCATAGTGATCGAAAAAGTGCCAGCCAAACTTGCCGAACGTGTTGCCAAAGAAGTTTCCATTCCAATTATTGGCATTGGAGCTGGCGGTGGCGTAGATGGTCAAGTGCTTGTTTTGCACGATTTGTTGGGAATTAATACCGAATTTAAGCCGCGGTTTTTACGAACGTATTTGAATTTGCATGAGCAAATTGTGGGTGCCATTGGAAATTACGTGAAAGATGTAAAATCGAAAGATTTTCCAAATGAGTCAGAATCCTACTAACCCAGGTAACCCCGGACTTAAGTCCGGGGATGCCTGGGTTGCACTGTATGAGGACAACCACTTAATTGCTGTAAACAAGCAGGCCGGCGAAATTGTGCAAGGCGATAAAACGGGCGATATTCCCATGAGTGATCGCATTGCCGAGTATATTCGTGTGAAATATGGTAAACCGGGAGATGCATTTATCGGTGTGATACATCGTATCGATCGTCCAGTAAGTGGTGTGGTGTTGTTTGCCCGAACCAGCAAGGCGCTCTCTCGAATGAATGAACAATTTCGCGAACGTAGTATCCGTAAAACTTATTACGCATTAGTGGAAGGTACAGTTGAACAGGAGTCGGGAACCTTGATTCATTACCTTAACAAGAATGAAGAGAAAAACACCTCAAGAGCACTCAAGGAGCCTCGACCTGGTTTTTTGAGATGCGAGTTGAACTTTCGTGTTTTGAAAGTTTTAGATCGCTATACATTATTGGAAGTAGAGCCATTAACGGGAAGGCATCATCAAATTCGTGTTCAGCTTTCTGCTATGGGCTGGCCAATTAAAGGCGATGTAAAGTACGGAGGTAGAAGAGGAAATACCGATCGCAGTATTTGTTTACATGCCCGCATGTTGCAATTTGAGCACCCGGTTAAAAAAGAAGCAATCGAAATTATTGCACCACTTCCGGGTTCAGAAGCTTGGATTGGTTTGAAAGATTAAACGGATTGAGCTTTTTGGGGAATAATGGTTGGCGGATTTTATTTGCTTTTTAAAAATTGTTCCGCGGACATTACAATTATTTCTGCGGTTCTAAAATCCTTTAGATTTCTTGTCAGCAAACGCTTTATTCCATTTTCAGTTGCCGTAAAATATTGCAACCCATCTTCGAAATCTTTAAAATCTGAAGATAAAGCAAGTTCAACTATTTTATCTGAAACAGAAAGGACTGAAACTAAGGTTTTAAACTTCAACAATTTCTTTTTCGCTTGATCTGCAGAATATTGTTTTGAGAGCAAATAATTCAAATTGGCAAAGGATAAGGATGAAACAAACAACTGAATTTCAGCTTTATCGGCAAGTGAGAAAAGTTCTGCAGCATGTTTGTAGAATGGTTCGCGATTTCCAAGCATATCCAGAATAATATCTGAATCAACAAAAATCCGTTCCATTATTTATATTTTTTTGCCAAGTAGTCAGCATAGTCTTTCTTGTGATCATAATCATCGGGCAAATCAATGATTCCAGAAAGACTTCTAACTAAGGGTGTAATCTTCTCCTGCGCATTTTCTTCATCCGTGACATCTAAAAGATAGTTCTCAATCAATCTAGACAAACTTGTTTTTTGTCTTTTAGCATAGTCTTTAGCCTTTTCTATCACGGATTGTTCCAGCTTCAAAGTTAATTTTGCGTCCATGGTTTGAATTATATACGTGCAAATATACGTAATGAATACGTATTGCAGAATCAGATTCTACATTTTAATAAATAGGTTCTAACATGTTTAGTTTTCTGCTATCAGACCTTCCCTTAAACAAAAAAACGCAGCCCTAATTACAGAACTGCGTTTCAAAATGTTTTGAAAATGAGAATTAATATTCGTCTTCGTTAAAAAAGAAGTCGTCCTTGGTTGGATAATCCGGCCAGATTTCTTCTATTGTTTCGTATACTTCACCTTCATCTTCAATTTCTTGTAAGTTCTCAATTACTTCTAATGGAGCACCTGAACGAATACCAAAGTCAATCAACTCGTCTTTGGTTGCAGGCCAAGGTGCATCTTCTAAGTAAGAGGCTAGTTCTAGTGTCCAGTACATAATTTCAATATATTATAAGTTTCAGTGGATAAAAACTGCTTTTTCAGTATTCATTATCAACTTTCCGCAAAAATAGAAATAAGCAAACACAATCAACCAAAAGGTGAATAAATTAATTGTCTGTTCAACAGCGAATTAAAGTTTTAACGTTTGATTAACATAAAACGTGTCGTTAAATAAAAAATGGATCATTCCATGCGAGGCTTCCAAGGGGTTTCAATAGCGTGAAGATCAGAACTGATTTTACGAGACAAAACGAAAAGGTAATCGGACAATCTATTGATATAACGCACAATAATTTCTTCCACCGAACTGATTTCGGACAGCTGTACAATATTCCGTTCCGCTCTTCGGCACACACAACGCGCAATATGACAAATTGAAACTGCCGAATGTCCGCCAGGCAATATGAAACTCCGCATTTCGGGCAGTGTCTCGTTCATTGCATCAATGGCATTCTCTAAAAAAAGCACATCATTTTCGTGAATTGCCGGGATTTTGGCTTTGCTTTTTTCGGGATCGGAAGCCAGATGAGAACCTAAAGTAAACAAACGGTCTTGTACTTCCAGAAGTTGAACCTTCAAGTCTTCGCTAATTTCTTGATCACGAAGCAAGCCGATGTGCGAGTTTAATTCATCGAGCGTTCCGTAGGCTTCAATTCGAATATGATGTTTCGGCACACGAGTTCCGCCAAGAAGTGAAGTTTCGCCGGAATCGCCGGTACGGGTATAAATTTTCATTTTAATAAAAAGAATTAAACTTCTGTATTATGCTTTTTGATAAACTCGAATATCTTCATTCACATAGTCTTTTTCCACAATGCCATCGCGTAAACGAATAATTCGGTGAGCGTGTTGTGCAATATCTTCCTCGTGCGTAACAATGATGATGGTATTTCCTTGCGCATGAATTTCGTGCAATAAACCCATAATCTCAATAGATGTTTTGGTGTCGAGATTTCCGGTTGGTTCATCGGCAAGTAAAATGGAAGGCGAGTTTACCAATGCTCTTGCAATAGCAACTCGTTGACGCTGTCCACCCGAAAGTTCGTTGGGTTTGTGCATAATACGATCACTCAAACCTACTTGGTCGAGCGATTTACGTGCCTTTGCTTCGCGATCTGTTTTATTCTCACCCGCATAAATTAAGGGCAAAATTACATTATCGAGTGCCGTCGATCGTGGCAATAAATTAAACGTCTGAAAGATGAAACCAATTTCTTTGTTCCGAATTTCAGCGAGGTCATTGTCGCTTAAGCTGGACACCTGTTGACCGTTCAATTCATACTCGCCTGAAGTGGGAGTGTCGAGGCAACCTAAAATATTCATCAAGGTAGATTTACCCGATCCGGATGGACCCATCAGGGCAACATATTCGCCACGATTAATATCAAGATCGATTGATCGGAGTACCTGAATGGTTTCAGCACCGAGCTTAAAATCCCGGACAATGTTCCGGAGTTTAATCACATTTGTTGTTGTATTCATGGGATTTCAAACCTACGTATTTCCTAAAGAAGCTACAAAAAATAAAGCAATTAAAT
>JBIPLZ010000229.1:0-4274 GCA_044369395.1 Flavobacteriales bacterium
CATCCCGATTGTTATTTTCATCATAACTGCTGTTTCCAACGGTGCAAATATGACCGATGGTTTAGATGGATTGGCAGCAGGAACCACGGGTATAATCGGCTTTGTGCTTGCCTTATTCGCATACGTTTCGGGTAACCTCATTTTTGCCGATTACCTCGATATCATGTACATACCCAATTCGGGTGAAATTGTAATCTACATGAGCGCCTTTGTTGGAGCCTGCGTTGGGTTTTTATGGTATAACAGTTACCCAGCTCAAATATTTATGGGCGATACCGGAAGCTTGGCATTGGGCGGAATCGTAGCAGTTGTTGCCATCATGCTTCGCAAAGAACTCCTGATTCCAATTCTTTGTGGAATCTACCTTGTCGAGAACTTGAGTGTAATTCTTCAAGTAAGTTATTTCAAATACACCAAGAAACGCTACGGAGAAGGACGACGCATTTTTCGAATGGCTCCGCTTCATCATCATTTCCAAAAAATGGGATTTCATGAATCCAAAATTGTTGCCCGTTTCTGGATTGTTGGGATTGCTCTAGCTGTATTAACCATCGTGACTTTAAAACTACGTTAACCTTGAACGAGAATAAGCATATAGCCATTCTAGGAGCCGCCGAAAGCGGTTTGGGTGCTGCCGTATTGGCAAAACTCAGAGGCTTCACTGTGTTTGTATCTGACAAAGGAATGATTGTTCCGAAATACAAGGAGGAATTAATCCGTGAGGAAATTGCGTTCGAAGAAGGCACTCATTCATCCGATAAAATCTTATCAGCTTCCTTAATTATTAAAAGTCCGGGTATTCCAGATAAAGCTCCCATAATAGTGGAGGCGCATAAACTAGGAATTCCAGTAATCTCTGAAATTGAATTTGCTGCGCGTTATACCGATGCGAAATTGGTAGCGATAACAGGCACAAATGGGAAAACAACCACAACACTTTTAACCTATCATATTTTTAAGAATGCCGGTTTAAATGTTGGTTTGGCAGGCAACGTGGGCAAAAGTTTTGCTCGTCAGGTTGCGGAAACATCCCGCGACTTTTACATTCTGGAACTAAGCAGCTTTCAACTTGATGGCATGTTCGATTTTAAAGCAGATGTTGCTGTTTTACTCAATATTACTCCCGATCACTTAGATCGATACGATTACCAACTTTCCAATTACATAGCTTCCAAATTTCGCATACTTCAGAATATGGATGAGCAGGGTGTATTTGTATACAATGCCGATGATTCCATCATTCAAGAAGCATTAAAAAACTTCCAAAGTCCGGCTCAAAAAGCTCCTTTTTCTCTTTCTCAAAAGATAGAACATGGAGCATCTATTCAAGAAAATCAAATTCACTTTAACATAAACGATCCATTTATCATGTCCATTTTCGACCTCGCACTTCAAGGCAAACACAATCAATGTAATTCTATGGCAGCCGGCATTTCCTCCCGTGTGTTAGATATTCGTAAAGAATTAGTTAGAGAAAGTCTAATGGATTTTGACAGTATTGAACATCGTTTGGAATTTGTAACGAAGGTTCATGGAATTGAATTTATCAATGATTCAAAAGCAACCAATGTAAACTCAACTTGGTACGCCCTTGAGAGTATGTCAAATCCTGTTATTTGGATTGTTGGCGGTGTTGATAAGGGAAACGACTATGCGATGCTAAGCGATTTGGTTCGCGGCAGAGTAAAAGCCATTGTTTGTTTAGGCAAAGACAACCAAAAAATCCAAGATGCTTTTCAAGGAATGGTTGAACATATTGTTGAAACAGGAAGTGCAACCGAAGCAGTGAAAGCGGCTTATTCATTAGGGAAAAAAGGAGATACAGTTCTATTATCTCCAGCATGTGCAAGTTTCGATCTTTTCGAAAATTACGAAGATCGTGGCCGTCAGTTTAAAAAAGCAGTGCGCGAACTTTAATCGATAAATACCCATGAATTTTCCATCTATATATGCGAAAGGAGACCGTACCATTTGGATCGTGGTGCTCTTGCTTTCTTTGCTATCCGTTCTTGCTGTATACAGCGCTACCGGATCGCTTGCGTATATGAAACAGGATGGAAATACAGAACATTATCTTTTCAAACATCTTGTCTTGGTTATTACGGGCTTGGGCTTGATGTATTTTACCCATTTGCTTCATTATCGAATATTTTCAGGTATTGCCAAGATTGCATTTCTCATTGCAATACCACTGCTGGTTATCACGCTCGTTTCAGGTACAAATTTAAACGAGGCAAGTAGATGGATTACTGTACCCATCATCAATGCAACGTTTCAAACATCCGATTTTGCTAAACTTGCACTTATCCTATTTCTGGCAAGATCGCTAACCCGAAGACAAGAGAAAATAAAGGAATTCAAAGGCGGATTTTTGCAAATGGTATGGCCAATTTTTGCAATCTGTGGATTGATTTTACCTGCAAACTTTTCAACATCCGCCATACTTTTCGCCACTTCTCTTGTGTTGTTGTTTATTGGGAGAGTGAATGTAAAATACATACTTGCACTCATTGGAATTGGTATCGTTTCGTTTGGATTATTTATTCTCCTCGCCATTAATTTCGAATTACCAGGACGAATTGGAACCTGGAAGGCGCGTATCGTAAACTTTTCAAGCGGAGATTCTGAAGTGAACTTTCAAGCAGAGCAATCAAAAATTGCCATTGCGAATGGAGGAGTTTTTGGAAAAGGCCCAGGTAATTCAACGCAACGCAACTTTCTCCCACATCCATATTCGGATTTCATTTTCGCTATTGTATTGGAAGAATACGGATTTATTGGGGCGACAATCCTCATGCTGTTGTATTTAATTCTGCTTTTGAGGGTGGTACGAATGGTGCAATATAGCCCACAAACCTTTGCGTCCTTTTTAGCCATTGGCTGCTCCTTGATGCTGATTTTTCAGGCTTTTATAAATATGGCTGTGGCTGTTCAGCTTTTTCCAGTTACTGGACAAGCCCTACCATTGGTGAGTATGGGTGGAACATCCATTTGGTTTACAAGTATTTCCATCGGAATTATATTATGTGTAAGTCGCTTTTGCGTGAAAGAGAAAGGAGGAATTGATGAGGCCGTATAAATTCATAATTTCTGGTGGAGGAACAGGGGGGCATATTTTCCCTGCGATTGCAATTGCCAATGAAATTAAAGCACGATATACCAACGCTGAAATATTATTTGTTGGAGCACTTGGTCGCATGGAAATGGAAAAAATTCCAGCGGCAGGATATAAAATTATTGGCCTGAATATTTCCGGAATTCAACGTTCTTTCACCTTGAAAAACTTCTTGGTTCCATTTCGTTTGTTGGGTGCATTAGTTCAGTCGAGCAAAATTATCAAGCAGTTTAAGCCGGATGCTGTTATTGGAGTTGGTGGTTACGCAAGTGCTGCTGTATTATTTATGGCAACATTGAAAGGCATTCCGACGCTCGTTCAAGAGCAGAATTCGTATCCAGGTATTACCAACAAACTGCTTTCGAAACGTGTCAACAAGCTCTGTGTTGCTTATCCCAACATGGACCGCTTCTTTCCACAAAACAAAATAGTGTATACGGGAAATCCTGTGCGTCACGAAATTCTAAATCAAGAAGGGAAACGAGATCAGGCCATTCAACATTTTGGTTTAAATCCGAGTAAGAGAACTCTCCTTGTTGTTGGGGGAAGCTTGGGAGCGCTATCTATAAATGAGAGTATATTAAACGGACTTTCTCAGATAAAAGAAGCAGGCTTACAGCTTATTTGGCAAACAGGAAATGGTTTTGATGGCAAAGCTGCCGAGGCGGTGAAAACGATAAATGACTCTGGAATTCAAACGTTTGCGTTTATCAAAGAAATGGATTTGGCTTATGCCGCCGCCGATATCGTGATTTCAAGAGCGGGAGCGTTAGCTGTTTCGGAATTGTGCTTGGTTCATAAAGCTAGCATTTTGGTTCCCTATCCATTTGCCTCCGAAGACCATCAAACACATAACGCACAATCGTTGGTGGAAAAAGGAGCAGCATTGCTTGTAAAAGATAGCGATGCTCGAACGAAACTTGCAGAAGTTTTACTAGAGTTAAATCAGAACACTACTGCATGTGATGGTTTAGTGAATGCCATCGCTGAATTTGGGAAGCCTGATGCAACGCGTGAAATTGTTGATGAAGTAATTAAAATGATTAAGGTTTGATATGAATTTGCAAGCCATCACATATGTTTATTTCTTAGGTGCCGGTGGTATCGGGATGAGTGCGCTCGCTCGGTATTTTCTGCAAAGAGGAATAGCTGTTGGTGG
>JBIPLZ010000015.1:0-14368 GCA_044369395.1 Flavobacteriales bacterium
AAACGATTTTGCAGTTACTGCTGTTGACTATGACGCATTTAAAAAATTAGCTGACGAAAAAGGAATCTTCATCGTGAGTAAAGATGGATTATTGCCAAACGATCGTCAGGTAAATGATTTATCTAATTCACGCGAAATGGTTCAGTGGGCTTACAACCAAGACCGTAAATTGAAAGAAGTTTCTAAAGTTTTCGATTTTGATGGAAGTTACGTTGTTGCATCATTAACTGGAATTAAAGACAAAGGCATTCCTTCATTCGATCAATTGAAAGATGTATTGAAACCATTAGCTATTCGTGAGAAAAAAGGGGAGATGTTTAGCAAACAATTTACTGATGCCATGGCAGGTGTTGCTAATATCGATCAATTAGGTGCAAAAATGAAATTGCCAGCAGATACAAATGCAGCCATTACTTTTTCATCGTATGCCATTCCAAATCATGGTTATGAACCTAAAGTTATTGGTCGTGCTTTAGGAAGCCCACTAAATAAATTGTCAAAACCAATTGTAGGTATTAATGGTGTATTTGTAATACAAGTGAGTTCTATTACTCCTGGTGTTGCTCCTAAAGAATGGAAAGATGCAAAATCTCAAGTGGTTCAATCACTTGCAGGTCGTGTAGATAATGGTGTTTATACAGCTATACTTAAGAAAGGTAATGTTGAGGACAAACGCTATCGTTTCTTTTAATTGAAATAAATTGCTTAAAAACGCGCTTTTCTTTAACAGGAAAGCGCGTTTTTTCTTTAGTGCTATTTCCAATAATTCAGCAGTTTCATTTCTAGCTCATATGTATCTATATAAAATATGATAATTGAGCAAAGAATTAATATAACAGAGTTATACAATAATAATAGTATTAATTATAAGGCATTGAAAATCGAAAGGTTCGTTGTTCAGTACATTCAGTTAAAGAAGAACGGAACGAAAAATTTGATGGGAATATAAACTGGAATAAAACGTACGATTCTGTTTCAATGCGAGAGTGTTTTTAAACACTTCTAAATAAACTATAGTAATTCTAAAATCTATCTTAAACGTTCCGATTTGGTGATGTACTTTAGAACTATTGTTTCATTCATTTCAATAAAGAAATACTTAAAGAATGCAATGATTTAGTTTGATTTTAATTAAGTACTATTTTAATTAAACTTTTCCCATGTCCAGCAAGTAACAATGTCTGCTTATTCATTGCTAGCGCTTCATAAAATGCGTATGCATTTGGGGTTTGGTAAACTATTGAATTTGAATCACCCGATAAATCTAACAAAGAACCTTGCTGAGTAAATCCGTAAATTTTAGAATTTAATTGAATTACATTACAAATAATTCCTGCTTTCTCAATCGTTCTGTATGAATTTCGATCATCTTCAAACCCCCAAATGCCTTTTTTATGGTATTGAATAGATTTACATCCACTATAAACTAATCGTCCATCTATGTTATTCAACGCGTGAATCAAGCCTTTTACATTTAGTCCTTTACGAGTAGAACTATAATTAGCATCCGCAAAATGATAAATAGTGGAACGTGTTCCATTAAAAATGGCCGCCGCAAATCCTTTATCTCCTTCTTGGCTGAGAGCCCAGACAAACTTCCGTGTATTTTTCCATATTACTTCTGGCTCTTGTGTCAAAGATGTATCAATACTAGCCACAAATCCCATAGGTATTCGCTTTTTACCTCGACCAATTCCGCTGCTACCCCCACAAACAATCAATTTTCCAGCATTGTTATACGTTAAATCATAAAAGCAACGATTTTTAAAATTGGGGAATTCCGTTTTGCTAAAATGCTCTGTAATCAGATTGTATTTATAAAGTGTTCCGTGATCGGCTGCGATATATAAAAAATCACCGATGCGAAAGAATTTGAGGATGTTTGAACCTGAATTAGGATAAGAAATAGATTGAATTGAACCATCGGTTCGCATCCTTTTTAAAACACCGAACTCGCCACCCAACCAAATGTCACCTTCGGCTAATTGGTAAACATCGTAATAACTGCTGTCGATGTCACTGCCAACATTGATTTCCTCAATTATTTGTGCAGATGTGTTTGCTACATTTAAAAGAAAAAGTATTAAAATAAATCTGAATGTTGATCGAAATGAAATCACAAAGCAAATCTAATCAAATCTGATGTTTTTATTACTTAATCTGACGATGTTTAATTTTAAAATCTTGATACATGACAAGCGATTCAAGCATCAGCGCTGTGGTATAAACATCCGATTTCCAATATAATGTATTGCGAATTACGGTGCCACCCGAAAAAAATACACCTCCATCCCAACATAATTGCTTGTTCGTAAATGATCCATGTTTGAATAAAAATCGTATCGCATTATCAATCTGACTAGTAAATCCAGTCACATGCGGGTCGCCAAATCTCAGCATTGCATTGAGTGCATAGGCGGTTGACTGAATAACATCATGCTGATTCACAATTTTTCTGGAAGAAAATGAACCATCAGGATATTGGGATTCTTTTAAATGTTGTTTCATGAAAGCTGCAGACTGATTGAGTTCAGAAATTCCTTTTGACCAAGCTCTTAAAGTTGCGTAATGAAGATGATAGCGATTCGGATAATAAATGCCTGCTCTGCTCCAATCCTTGCGTTTTGCTTTCCGTTCAATGTATAATGCTGATTGTTTTATACCAGCTGCATCGAATTCGGAATTTTCTCCAAATGCCGATAAAACATTCGCGTTAACAACTGCATCTACATCATTGGCTCCGTAAGGAATATAGGGTTGAAAAGCGTATGGATATAAAGTGCTAAATGGCGTTAGAAAAAGCGCATTATTAATAAGAAGTCGAGGAATATTCCAAGAAGGAAATGGTGCTTCCAAGGCCCTCCAAGTTAGAAATGCACCACTCTCCCTTTTGTCGAAATGAATGATGTTATAATAATGTTGAGAAAATCGTGCGGTATCTCTCCAAGCTCCTAAAATAGGTGATAAGCGAATGGTGAAATCGTTTTTATCTCCAAGTATTTTGTGCACTTTGCTGTAATAAATGAATGCTGTATATCCTTGAGCACTGTCGTCATTATCGTTTACAACATTGGCCGCTTTTCTTATGTATGGCGAATTTAACGGATAGCGAATGGGTCTTCTAACTAAAGCACTCGATTTGTTTTGGTGAAACATGTAAAGTCGCCCTTTGGGTAATAATTTTGGCCAAAAGTTGAATCCATCTTCTTCATAAAAATCGCTGATACGAATAATTGCCGCATCGAGCATGGGAGGAATTTCATGCAGGTCGGGACGAATAATGAATGCCGCAGCAAGTGAATTATGGATTGACGAAGTGGAAAAACAATTGGAATCATAAGAATCGTTTTGCTTTCCGAGCAAAGCAAAAGTGGTTCGCATGGTCATAATGGAGGGCCATTCGCCAGCATATTGATGTTCTGGAATTGTTTGGGTAATTTGTTGATCTGCAATAAATCGCAACGCAGATTGAATGGCTAATTCAACACTGTCGGACGGAATGGTTTGTGAAAAAATATTTCCAGAAATGAAAATGAATGCACATGCGATTCTCCCGAAATTCATGTTTTAAAAATAAAATTCAAACCCCAAACACGTTAATATTATCTTAGAATTTCGAAACGATACGCATCGAGTCGAACAAAAATAAATGTCAATACGGTAAACGACCAAAGGGAAGAACCTCCGTAGCTAAAGAATGGCAAGGGAATACCAACAACAGGAGCAAGTCCGATAGTCATTCCAATATTAATAGCTAGGTGAATAAAAATGATACTTGCTAATCCATAACCATAAATTCGCGAGAATGAACTTCGTTGTCTTTCAGCTAAATAAATCAGCCTCAATAGTAAAAATATAAATAGCCCCAACACGGTTATACTACCCAAAAAGCCCCATTCTTCACCAACAGTACAGAAAATAAAATCGGTACTTTGTTCAGGAACGTAATTGTATTTGGTTTGAGTTCCGTTTAAGTACCCTTTACCTAAAACACCACCTGAGCCAATAGCAATCATCGATTGATTCACGTTGTAGCCCGCACCTTTAGGATCCACTTCTTTACCAAGTAATACATTAATACGTTTTTTTTGATGGGGTTCAAGAATATTTGTGAATGTGTAATCGACCGAATGGACAAATGCAACTGAAGCCAGTAAAATGCCCGATACAATTAGGATATTCTGCATTTTAAATCGCACAAAAAAGAAAGATCCTGCAGCGATTATGCCCATCAAGGCGATTAAAACCAATTCATCCATGAGTAATGCTGCAATAAACAATATAACCATCGCAACACCCATAATTAAAATATTGCCACTTAATCCTTCTCTGTAAAGCACTAAAATAAATGCGCCATAAACGAGTGCTGAACCTGTTTCGTTTTGTGCAATAATGATTAAAGCCGGAACAGCAAAAATGGCTGCAGCAATCAATTTTGTGTTAAGTTTTTCAAACTTGATGTTGATGTTACTCAGGTATTTGGCTAATGCCAAATTGGTTGCAAATTTCGCAAATTCGGCTGGTTGTATTCTAAATGACCCAAGCTCAATCCATGATTTCGATCCTTTTACTTCCTTCCCTGCAAAAATTACCACGATAAGTAGTAGCAAAAAAGCGGCATAAAGAACCCAAGCAAACTTTGGAAAAAACTCGCCATCGATCACTAAAATTACAAAGGCAATCATCAGCGAAGAACCAATCCAAACAAGCTGCATTCCATAACTTTGGGATGTGTCAAAAATGCTCTTGTATTCTTCGTTATAAACAGCTGCATAAATATTAAACCAGCCCATGATTACTAATATCAGATAAAGAGATACCAATATCCAATCGATGTTCTGTAATACGGCGTCTTTGTTTCTATTGGCCATGTTTATTTTTTTGGAATCCAATCCGATTTTTTAGGAATGAGATTCGCTTCTAAAATACGTTTTTCCATTTCTGGGCGTTTTACTTCCCCGCGTAAATATTTTTCTATCATCAAACTTGCAATTGGTGCGGCCCATGTAGCGCCAAATCCAGCATTTTCAACATAAACGGCTAATGCAATTTTGGGATTGTTCATCGGGGCAAAGCAAATAAAAATAGAATGGTCCTCCCCATGTGGATTTTGTGCAGTACCAGTCTTCCCACAAATGGTGAGTGAATCGAGTTGTGCAATTCTCCCAGTACCATTCAAAATAACATTTCGCATACCTTCAACAACTGGTTCAAAGTATCGCCTGTTAACCGTTGTGTAATGTTTTCGTTTGTATAAAGTATCGATAGAACCACCTTCTACTTTTTTTATAACATGTGGAGGATAAAACCATCCGCGATTTGCAATGGTTGCGCAGTAATTAGCCATTTGTAATGGAGTTGCTCCCATTTCACCTTGTCCAATTGCAAGGGAAATTATAGTTATCGCATTCCATCTTCCAGCTCCATGATATTTATCGTAATACTTTACAGTGGGAACATTCCCTTTCGATTCTTGTGGAAGATCGACCGGAAATTTTTTCCCAATACCAAAGCTCAACACATGATTACGCCATACCGTAAATCCGGTTTGGGTTTTGGGGTATTTCTGAAGGATATTTTTAAATGTATTGCAATAATAGGAATTGCAGGATGTAGTAATGGAAAAGAGAAGGTTTACAGGCGATGCATGTCCATGGCATCCAACCGTTAAACCTCCAAAGTGGAACCCACTACTGCAACTAAAAAGTGTTGAGCCATCAATGACTCCTTCCTGTTGCCCAATTAAAGCATTTACTAGTTTGAATGTTGAGCCTGGAGGGTATTTCGCCATGGTTGCACGGTTATACAATGGCTTTAATGTATCGAGCAACATGCGTCGGTAATTCTTGCTCTTTATTCTCCCAACAAGCAAGTTAGGGTCGTAGGTAGGACTTGAAACAATGCTCAAAATCTCACCCGATTGAGGTTCGATGGCTACTATTGCTCCAATTTTATTTTGCATCAATTTCTCTCCATATTCCTGTAATTCGGCATCAATAGAAGAGGTTAAACTTCGTCCTAAAACGGATGTTGTATCATATTTCCCATCTTCAAAACTGCCTTTTTCTCGGTTATAAACATCCACCATCACAATCTTAACCCCTCGCTGACCTCGTAAAGGTACCTCATAGCTTTTTTCAACACCACTTAATCCCATGTTGTCGCCCATGCGGTAATACGGATTGTCTTTGATTAAATTCTCATCAACTTCTCCCACATAGCCTAATGCATGTGCTGCAATTTTTAATGGATATTTACGTAAAGTTCGTGATTGAACAAAGAATCCGGGAAACTTGTAAAGCTTCTCTTGAAGTGTTGCATACGTTTCGAGTGAAAGTTCGCTTTCGAAAATTTCAGGCCTAAATGAACTGAATTTCTTCCCTTTCATCTCCTTTAGTTTTTTGATGAAATCCTCTTTTGAAATGTCTAACAATTTGCACAAATCAAGCGTGTCAATTTTTTTAACACGTTTAGGAATTACCATCAAGTCATAAGCAGCTTCATTATAAACTAGAATTTTTCCATTTCTATCGTAAATAACGCCGCGTTCTGGATATTCAATTTTGTGGCGAAGAGCATTGTCGTTTGCTGCTAATTTGTATCGATCTTCAATGACCTGAATGTAAAATAATCGAATCAAAAAGATCGATATCAGGGTAATGAAAATTGCACTGATTACATATTTGCGATCCGAAAAAAGATTCATTTGGAGACTTCGCGATTACCCTGAGTAAGAAATTGACTGAGAACTACCAGAAAAAGTGTGCTTATGCTACATGTTATAACACGCAACAGCAACTCGAAAAAATTCAAGAAATTAAACGATTCGATTAGGAAAAGTGTAAAATGATGGATAAATATAAGGGATGAAGCATAAATTAAAAAGTTGCTGCTTCCCATTCCACTCATTGTGAGTTTTAACGTTGTTTCGTAACCCTCACGCGGAGCAATAATATGTAAAAAACCAGGGCGAAGAAATCCTATAATCAAGCAGGCCGAAGCATGCATTCCTGCTGTACCACTAAAAAGATCAATCGATAATCCAGTTATAAAACAAATAAATAAAAGAAAGATTTTATTGATGTTCACTGGAAGCATGAATATAAATAACACATATAAATATGGGTTAAGGAAACCATTTAAAATACCACTTATTTCAATCTGATTCAGAACGAGAACCTGAATAAAAATCAACAAAATAAATCGTACTATCTGAACTAGTATTTCGCCAATCATTGAATAACGAGGTTTTTAGCTTCTAGCGTATCGCGTTCCGATTTCAACAGATTACGAACAACATAAACATAGGATAACTTTTGGAAATCGGTGGCTAACTTGAGCTTGATTTCTTTGAAACTTTCTCCACTTGTTCCAATTTCGGATACTACTCCTACAAGAATGTCGCGCGGAAAAATACCCGAATACGAACTTGTCACTATGGTATCTCCAACTTTCACTTGTGCGTGACTCGGAATGTCTAACAATTTGGCAATTTGAGGGTTTTCTCCATCCCAAACTGAAGAACCAAAGTAATTGTTCTTCTTTATTTTGGATGATATTTTTGTGCTACTATGAAGCAAGGAAATAACCGTACTAAAATGTTCGGATACATCTTTCACAATTCCTACAACGCCATTACTGCCCATTACTGCCATCTCGGGTTGTATTCCTTGCAGGCTCCCTTTATCGAGGGTGATATAGTTGTTGACCCGTGAAACACTGTTGTTCACTACACGTGCACTAATGTATTCGTATTGTTGCAATCCGATGGTGTCGTTTACACGTAGTATGTTAAAACTTGGATCATAAAAAGACACCGAGTCTGCACGTCGAAGTCGCGCATTTTCTGCAGAAAGAATGCGGTTCGTTTCTCCCAACACTAAATAATCGGTTACATTACTGTATGCGGTATAAATTTTCCCAACGAACTCATTGGATGTGCTTATTACAGCCGCACGTTGATACGTGGAGTTGCGAACAAGCAAAATACCTGAAACGACCTCCAGCAAGAGAAAGACAATAAAGAAATTGTATTTTCTAATGAGGAGGAAAAAATTCCGCATAGTTAATTATTATCAAAAAGAAATATCCAATTATCGGATAAGGAACTTGAATTTATCACGATTTTTCAACGCGATTCCCGTTCCACGAGCAACTGCACGAAGTGGATCTTCAGCAATGTAAACTGGCAGTTTAGTTCTAGCAGAAATACGTTTATCCAATCCACGTAACATGGATCCTCCACCCGCAAGATAAATTCCAGTACGGTAAATATCCGCCGAAAGCTCTGGTGGTGTCATCTCCAATGCGTTCAAAATCGCCGTTTCAATTTTCGCAATAGATTTATCCAGGCAATGCGCAATTTCTTGATACGAAACCATGATTTCTTTCGGAATTCCAGTCATCATATCTCGTCCATGAACAGCATAATCTGCTGGTGGATTATCAATCTCTGTCAATGCAGCACCAACTTCAATCTTAATACGTTCAGCAGTACGTTCTCCAATATGAATATTGTGTTGACGACGCATGTAATCTTCAATATCAGAAGTGAAATCATCTCCCGCAACACGAATACTCTTGTCGCACACAATTCCTCCCAATGCAATTACTGCAATCTCTGATGTACCACCTCCAATATCAATAATCATATTTCCCATTGGCTCTTCTACATCGATACCAATACCGATAGCCGCAGCCATAGGCTCGTGAATTAGATAAACTTCTTTGGCACCTGCATGTTCTGCGGAATCGCGTACGGCACGTTTCTCCACTTCGGTAATTCCAGATGGTATACAAATTACCATAACCAATGAAGGTGAAAATATCTTACGGCCTGGATTAATCATTTTAATCATCCCGCGAATCATGTGCTCCGCTGCATTGAAATCGGCAATTACACCATCTTTTAAAGGACGGATGGTTTTGATGTTTTCATGGGTTTTTCCATGCATCTGTTGGGCTTGCTTTCCAACGGCAATCACTTTGCCTGTCGAGCGCTCAATAGCTACAATAGATGGTTCGTCAACAACAACTTTATCGTTGTGAATGATGATCGTGTTGGCTGTTCCAAGATCGATCGCAATTTCCTGAGAGAAAAAATTAAATAAACCCATGCTGTTTCTGAGTTGGTATCAATGTTTAAAATGTCTTATTCCTGTATTAACCATCGCAATTCCCAAGCGATTGGCTGTATCTATGCACTCTTGATCTCGAACCGAACCTCCGGGTTGAACAATGGCTGAAATACCAGCTTCTGCGGCAAGTTCAATATTGTCGTGGAAAGGAAAAAAAGCGTCGGAAGCCAAAACAGCTCCTGTTGTCGCAAATCCCATTCGTTGGCATTTTTCAATCGACTGCTTCACTGCATCTACGCGGGATGTTTGCCCAGTTCCACTTGCTAGTAATTGCAAATTTTTAACGAGTACAATCGCATTCGATTTGGTGTGCTTTGCTAAAATTCCTGCAAATTTAAGGTCTGCAATACTTGATGAATCAGGTTGTTTCTGAGTAACCGTTTTGAAATCCATTGCAGTCTCAATGCGAGTGTCTCGATCTTGACTTAATGTTCCGTTGAGCGATGAACGCAATTGGGTTTGAGGCCAATCGAATTTTTTTGTTTGAAGAATGATTCTGTTTTTCTTGCTTTTAAGTACTTCAAGCACTTCCGAAGAATACTCTGGCGCCAAAATCACTTCGAAAAATATGGAGTCAACTTCTTTTGCTGTGTCAATTTCAAGCGGGGTGTTGAATACAAAAATGCCCCCGAATGCCGAAAGTGGATCGCCAGCCAAGGCCTTTTTCCATGCTATTATCTGATTTGAATCGATAGCAGCTCCACAAGCATTGTTGTGTTTTATAATAGCGCAACCCGAATCGCTAAAGTCTTCAATCAGAGAAAGTGCCGCATCGATGTCGAGCAAGTTATTGTATGAAAGTTCTTTGCCATGCAACTGATCAAATACTTTCGAAAGATCTCCATTGAAAAATCCCTTTTGATGAGGATTTTCTCCATATCGAAGCGGCTTTGTGTTTCCAGAAAACCACGATGAAATAGCGTTGTCGTATATCGAAATATTCGCAAATGCCGCCGCCGCAAATTGTTTTCGGTCTAATAAACGAGTGCTGCCTTGCTGATCAGCTAGGAGTTTATTCAATTCAGCATACTGGTTTCTATCAGAAACAACCAAGACATCGTTGAAATTTTTTGCTGCTGCACGAATCAAACTTACTCCGCCAATATCTATCTTTTCGATGATTTCTTCTTCACTTGCTCCTGATTGAATTGTTTCCTGAAAAGGATATAAATCGACAATCACCAAATCCAATTCTGGGATCTCGTATTCTTCTAATTGAGCAATATCATTAGATTCGTTTCGGCGACTTAAAATCCCTCCAAATACTTTAGGGTGCAATGTTTTTACTCGGCCTCCTAAAATAGATGGATAGGAGGTAAGGTCTTCTACCGCAATAACTTCAATGCCTAATTTCTCCAAAAAAGTCTGCGTGCCTCCGGTCGAATAAATCGTTACTCCCAATTCCTGCAGTTTGAGTGCAATGGGTTCTAGGCCATCTTTATAAAAAACAGAAATGAGGGCAGTACGAATGCCTTTTAACTCCGACATATAAACAACATTGAAAGCGCAAACTTAATGAATTTAGCCCTCATTTATTCAATGCAAAATGGAATATTGGAAAGAAATGTTAAGTTTTTTTTAACAATCCGAATTCGGATTTAAAATGTTGAATATCAATTCAATAAAATTCATGTCCTTGTGGGTGATTTATGAAGCTAAATACTTTCTGTTTAAACTCTGTTTTTCAATTTTGCGATTCACCATTTCAAATTTCATTCGTTGAATTATTGGTTAATGATATTTATTTCGAATGACATAGTATGAAAACGAATCGATTCATTATTCAGAAAGTGCATTTAGTGTTCAATAAATACACATAGTGAATGGCGGTCAGTTGATAAATACATTGAATTTTGCATGATGCGCACTATTTTTGCATCTCTTGCAAGACTTTGAATTCAATCAATCTCGAATTTTAGGGTGTTAAATTCATCGCATGATTCCAGAACATCTTTTGCATTTTATATGGCGGTTTCGATTATTTAATCAAGCTTCATTATTGATTCATTCTGGAGAATCCTTGGAAATTATTTCAGCAGGAAATTACCACCAAGATTCAGGTCCCGATTTCCAAAATGCCCGAATTCGAATTGATGACACTTTGTGGGCAGGAAACATAGAAATTCATCTGCGTTCTTCCGATTGGTTTCGGCATCATCATGAATCCGATGCGGCATACAACAATATTATTTTGCATGTGGTTTTAGATCACGACGCAGAAGTGTTGGATAAGAATAATCATCAAGTGGCTGTACTCGAACTCCGAAGCTTGATTTCTCCCGAACTTTTTCAACGTTGGAAATTGCTCAACGAAAGCATGTTTGCAATTCCATGTGCGGCATTAGGGCGTCCCGATGTGATGACCATGCGCAACTGGATTGATCGACTTGTTGCAGAGCGCATGGAAGCCAAAGCGTCTCGAGTTGGACTCTTGTTAAAACAGAATAAAAATCACTGGCAAGAGACGATGTATTGTTTTTTGTTTCGATCGATGGGAATGCAAACCAACGCAATTCCTTTTGAATTGTTGGCGCGTTCTGTTCCCTATTCAATCATTCAATTATACAAACAAAGTCGTTTTCAGTTGGAAGCAATCCTCTTTGGACAAAGTGGGCTGCTTCATGAAGAACATGCCGATGAATATCCTCGTATGTTGTGGGAAGAATATCTTTTTTTGAAAAAGAAGCATAAGCTCAAGCCGATGGATAGGCACCTTTGGAAATTTCTTCGCATGCGCCCTTTGAATTTCCCGACCATTCGCATTGCACAATTAGCCGATTTGCTGAGTGTAAATACAATTTCTCCTGACGCATTTCGAGAAATGCAATCGGTCAGTGATTGGAAGTCTTGGTTGAATGTGGGCGTTTCTCCCTATTGGGAAGAACATTTTGTTTTTGATAAACACTGCAAGAAGCAGAAAAAAATGTTGGGTAAATCGGCTGGTCAAAGCTTATTAATCAATGCTCTTGTGCCTTTTTTATTTGTATATGCAACGCATCTTGGAGATGATTTGCTTAAAGAACGCGTGTTGGATGTCTTGTATAATTTATCATCCGAAAAAAATGGGATAATAAATGAATGGGTTGCTTTAGGGATTCAGCCAAGTTCCGCTGCCGAATCGCAAGGGCTAATTCAACTTAAACTGGAGTATTGCGATAAAAAGCACTGTTTAAATTGCGCCCTAGGGCATCGAATCCTCAAAGGAAATTGAAATCGATAATTAATTTAAACGGTAAGGAACCGACATTTTGAACTCAGGAATGTTCACTTGGAAAGCAGCTCCGTCAACTAGGCGCTCAAATGTGTAATTGCCTTTCATTTTACCGAATTCAGATTTCAAGTTGCAAGCTGATTCATATTCGTATGATTCACCTGGACGAAGAACCGGCTGTTGTCCAACTACTCCTGCTCCATCAACATCGCGACGTTCTGAAATTGAATCAGTAATGTTCCAATGACGACGTAATAATTGTACATCGTAATCGCCAGTGTTCTCGATTTTGATTTTGTAAGTAAAAAGGAAATACATTTTTGACGGGTCAGAATATAGTTCCTGAAATTTTGTTTCAACTGAAACTTTGATGTCGTTAGTAACTTGTGTTGTCATGGCTGTGTGTTTTTGTTGAGACAATGATAGGCACAAATCATAACACGAAACAAATATGCATCT
The DNA here is from genome assembly GCA_044369395.1 of Flavobacteriales bacterium. Taxonomy (GTDB): domain Bacteria; phylum Bacteroidota; class Bacteroidia; order M30B66; family M30B66; genus CALQRR01. The sequence continues at coordinate 12,808 of JBIPLZ010000015.1, forward strand.
TCTGCACACCTTGATATTGTTGGGTTTTTCGAATAGGTTACGTTGAAATTGGTTTTCACTTTGCAAATATGGGAAAAATCTTACATGGTGAATTACTAAATTTTAAAATTATTGATTACGAATAGAATTCACCTGACTAATACCAATTAATTCATCATACACTTCGGTGTATTGCCTGTTATAGAAGAGAATCTGGTAGTCGTTCTCGGTGTTGAAGAAGTTTCCTTCGATGTACGATTCATCACCAGCACCTCCTTTAGAAGGTTGAAAAATGTAACTGTAGTTGTAAATTCCTTGCTTAAGTAAGATGTGTCCAGTATACGCCTTATTCTGAAAATCGTATTGGGGTTTATATGGCTTTAAAAATTGCCAATCGCTAAACGAACCAAATAAAAATAGGTTACCATTTACTGTTGGTGCTTCAAATGGAAGGGTAAAATTGACCCAAGTATAATCCGCATCCACTTCTGGTTCTGAGCCATCTTGATTCCGAATGAAGAATTTACCATTAGCTTCGGGCAAAGAACGATAATTCGTAAAAGCACGAACAGGATCGTTCAACAAATCTACTACGACCAATGTGGAGTCGCGAATGATATTCTTTACACGGTCGCTTTGCATCCGAAGACTTCGAATATCAACCCAGCGGTATTCATTTCCACCAGGGAAACAATTTCTTCCGTCATCATAATCATATGTAATCGATTGATTGTTTATTGAAAATGGTTTCAACCAAATGGCATTATCCCAGCGATTATTCTGGCGAATCACCATTTTAACGGCTGCTGGAGCATTTGTAATTTTAACTCCACTTACATCTACTATCACGTCAATCTCTTGATGTGTATCGCGCAATTCCATGGTAGACGGTCGTTTTACGCGAGCCGCCACTTTTGCATCGGTAGTATACACCATAAATCTTCGGGTTAACACTAAATTTTCTGGATCTCCATCTTCAAACACCTTAAGCAAGTAGTTTCCACTAATGAGAATTTTCATATTATCGTTCGGAAAAACCAAGTTATAGTGGAGGTATTGCTGACGTGTATTGAATGAATACCGAAAGTCCTGAATTAAATCTTGCTGCAATCCTTGAATTGCTCTTGATTTCATAACGTTTGATGGCGTCCAGTCGGCGTTGCAATGTTCTATAGAATAATACAGTTGTCGCTGTTCTGGTATCAAATCGTCGAACTGCAATTGCAAACGTGCTTCAGATCCAAGTTCTATAAGTGGAATAGTACCATCTGTTCCTTCTTGTTGAAGAATGACTGTTTTGATTTCATCTCTATATATATGGTCTTCGTAGCGCAGAAAATTATCACGGTAATACTCGGGTGTTTCGGTTTGTGAAAAGACCGTTTGAAAAAGTATACTATATATAAGTGGTAAACTTTGGAGGATGCGTTTTGAAAAGCGATGCATAGCAATTTTTCTTTCTGCGAAGATACGTTGTGTGAACATCATCTGAATCCTCATATTTGCAAAATGAAAATGTTGGATCAACTCGCCATTCAATCTGGAGTCGCTGTTAAAAGTATAGAACGTGTTATAGAACTAT
>JBIPLZ010000230.1:0-4241 GCA_044369395.1 Flavobacteriales bacterium
TGAAGAGTAAAGTTGAAAGAATCGGGATAAAATAATTATTTATTATTGAATGCGGTCATGGTATGTGATAATCCAATCGTTGAGAAACTTCGAATTAAATCGGTGCATTTTTCGATTCGTTCGGGTAGTTTTTGAGATTCTTCCTTATCCCATTGGTCAAGCACATAATTTACTTGATTACCTTTATTGAATTCGCTTCCAATTCCGAAACGTAAACGTGCATAATCGCTTCTGTTTGTAATGAGTTGAATGTTCTTCAATCCGTTATGACCCCCATCTGATCCTTTTCCGCGAAGTCGGATTGTTCCAAAAGGCAGAGCCAAGTCGTCGGTAACAACAAGAAGATTTTCGAACGGGATTTTTTCTTGTTGCAGCCAATATTGAACCGCTTTGCCACTAAGATTCATAAATGTGTTGGGCTTGAGCAAAAATATCGTTCTTCCCTTGTGTTTATATTGTGCTAATGAGCCATGGCGAACTTGCTCGAAAGTTAGTCCTTCATTTTGTCCTAGAAAATCAAGCACACTAAATCCGATATTATGTCGGGTATTTTCGTATTCGGATCCAGGATTTCCGAGACCGGTAATGAGGTATTTCATGGAATATTGAAATTGATAATCTTTTAATACAATTGCAAGTTTTTGTTGATTCGAAAATAGAAATTTCTAATAATCAATAACGCAACTTAATTTGAAGTAAAATAGGATTCCAAGAAATGCCATTTAATGATTTTGAATTAAGGTCATTAAATAAAAATATTGTGCATGTAATCACTTCAGTATAGCAAATTAGGACTGATTCGATTTATCGAATTATTAATTTTTGGTTTGTATCTAATTTATTTACGTTTTTCAATTTATTGATTTTTTTCAATTTTGCAACTGAAGTATTATACTTTCTTGCAATGCTAGAAAGAGATTCACCTGATTTCACAATATGAATTTTCTTTCCCCTTTGCTTATTCTTCCTAGATTTTGTTTTACTATTTCTTGGTGCGTCATCAATATCTTTACTGCTGTTTTTGAAATTCGTATTGTCCGAGAAATAAAAATCATTTTTGGAAAGCCTGATAACAGAATCTTTTAACACCATATTTGAATTCTTATCAAATATTTTCTCAGGATCGAATGGAGAACTAAAAAGTCGAGTTTCAAAGTGAAGATGAGGTCCAGTACTTCGACCTGTAGAACCACCTAAACCAATTGGCTCGCCAGCCATTACAAACTGACCAGGTTGTACCATCAATGAACTAAAGTGACCATATAGCGTTTCAATACCAGAGAAATGTCGAATAACTACAGCATTTCCGTATCCTCCTTCATTGAAAGCAGAATACCGAACAATTCCATTAAAGGATGCTCTAACTGTATCACCCATTTTTAAATCAGAATCTAATCCTTTATGCATTCGCCCCCATCGCCAAACGAACCCCCAAGCAATATTTCCATACCAAGAAAAATGCGACTCTTCATTATCAATAGTTAATTGTAATGTCGTATCAATTGGCAATACATTGTGTGTTTCATTTCCCCAAACTTCTTCTGTTTGCCAATATTTATTAAAAGCAGGATGTTCTTTAATCAATAATTCTGAAATGCTATTTTTTATTTCTCTTGACAAGAAGGGCAAACTTCTGTTTAGTAAGATTCTTACTTCATTGAATTTTGATTTAGATAGCAATTCACTGACAACATCCATCGAAAAAGATGAATCGATTTTAAAAGAATTATTTGAAATATCTAAAAAGGAAGAAGGATCTTTAAAATTATTTTGAGCTTTCGATTCTGATAAACCGAAAATAAATAATATAAAAAAACAAAAGGAATATTTATTTCTTACTTTTTTCATACAAATCTCCATAAATATTATAAACATCTAGAACGTATCCATTTCTGAAATCTCCTGTTTTATCAAGATCAAACATTTTTGCAATGTCTGGTAAGTTCTCATTAACCCATAATCTGAATTTATTTCCCTCTGCAGCAGTTTTAAAGGGTAGCATATCTTCAGCATTTAATTCCTCAATTTCCTTGAAATATTTATCACTTTGATATAAAATGAAAAAATTGGCGTTTTGAGGAACCCACCACCGTACAAATTTGGAGGCAAAAGCTGATACTCTTATGCATCCTATACTATTTGAACTACCAAGCATGCCTCTTGCTAATTCTCTTAAAGCAACCTCGTGTATCCCATTTTGTCGAACAGCTTTTGGATATTTCTCATCTGGTTTCATTAATAAGAAATTAGGTAATTCCACCTTCCCTTTGTAGAATGTAATTTGATTGTTTCCTCCGCCCACTTCCTTATCATGATCAATATCAATTGATTCATACTTTCTCTCGCGTTCCCAATTTTTGGATGTTATCTGATACAAATCACCGTAATATGCTCTTCTAGGACCAGTTGGAAGATATTGCACAAGACCTCTACCTTCAGGTAATGGATCATAATTTTTGCCGGAAATAGCAAATCTTGCAACCTCTATTAATGTATCTTTTTGAGCCTCACAAAGGCAAATTTTCTGCCCAGCGGCATAAACTTTGGAATTATTTACATTAAACTTTCTCTTTAGTGCCGGAGTCTTATACTTCCAAACTTTTTCAATGAAATTAGTCAGTTTTCTCTTTTGTAAAGTATCCTTGATATGGGATAACTCATTAAATAACTCAACCCGCTGATTTTCATTTTGCAAATCAATTTCTAAAAGTTCAATAATTTTTTTATCAACCCCTTTAAAATCTATCATTTCGTGTAATAAAGGATTTATTTCTTCAAAACCTTTAGACCGTAAACTATCATCCAAAACATTAAAATCACCAACTATATATCGGTTTCTATAAGGTTGATTAGTTGAAAGTTCCTTGTTAAATAAAGCATTGTAATCAAATCCGAATTGAGATTTCTTATTGTAGTAAGTACTATCATTTAATAATGGAAGGTAACAAGAGTTCCTAGCTGAAATTTGTCTTATCTCATCCTGAGTAAGCTCAGTAATCAACTTTCTCAACTTAATTTTATTTGAGTCTTGCTTGGAAACTGCTGAGTTTGATTTTATGCTTTTAACATTGCTACTTTCGTCGGTAGAGCAACCTTGTAGATGAAATAAACATAAAAATATGCTTGTTAACAACATACATTGAAATTTTAAATTCATGGATTATTTTAATTTCTTGATTGGAGTTTAAAACAAATAGATAGTTTTAATTCGATAGAAAGAATAGTTGAAAATCAAATAAGGAAATCAAATCTAGTCAATTTATGATTAATTAATAAAACAAAGTATATTAAATATCTAAATCGCTGACGTCTTAAAATAAGAACTGTATTAAAACCATAGTAATGGACGAAGGGGGAAAATTTATAATTTAAATCTCTAAAATTGTAATAAGATTGTTGTAGAAACTACAAAACTCAGAAATCAAAACATCAAATGTTAAAGATTCTAAACCATCATTATGATTCAGAATTCAAATCGGCATCTTGTGATATTAATGAATTTTTGAATCTCTTTTTGCTTCGTAGATACTTTGGCCCAAACTTTTTAAAAAAGGTAGACTCATACCAGTGTAGTCATAGCCAATTTTACTTCCATAATTAGAGTAAATAGTTGCACTTAAGAAAAATTCAATACTCTTACTTTGATTATGAATATAAGCGACATCAGAAGCAAAGCCGTATGCAAGTCCAACAATATTAGTAATACTACAGTCTTTTTTAGTTTGACTACTATCGGCTCCCATTATGAGATAATTTGTCATATTATCATGATAAAGCGGATTTGTGCGAATTGACCTAAGGCTGCTTTCATTGGGATTGATAGATAATTTGGAAATCAAAAAATTTCGATCATCATCATCAATTAAAAAATCAAACTTCTGACTTTCGGGGTATACAAGTTCCATCAATAAAAAATGAATATCAGATAGGGACATAGAATTTCTTAAGGAAAAATCTTTACTTGTTTTTTTAGGTTTCTTTTTCCTTGAATAAAACGGAAAACTCTCTACAACCATGTTTTTCATGGGTTTTAAGTAAACTCCTTTGAAATAATCTTGCTCTTTTGAGAAAAGAGTGTCCCCTGTTTTACCTAAAAACAAAATTTTATTGGTTGATCGATTTTCTTGTTGATCGCATGAAGCAAATCGATGTCTTATGACAGATTTACTCATTCCAAATTCTTTAAATCTCTGATTCATGTATTGGGGGCCAACAAAATCGTATAATCTATTATATGCATC
>JBIPLZ010000231.1:0-4208 GCA_044369395.1 Flavobacteriales bacterium
ATCAGCCATAGCTAGACCAAAATCATCGTCCCTATTTACGAGTGCAAAAGCATCGGAAGATAGTTCTGTGAAAAAGCGTTGTTTGGCAGCAAAATAGTTTTCAAACGTTTTGTGATAATCGAGATGGTCGTGCGTCAAATTAGTAAAAACCGCACCCGCGAAATCAATCCCTTGAATTCGATGCTGATCAACAGCATGAGAACTCACTTCCATAAAAACATACGAACAACCCGCTTTCACCATACGATCGAGCAATGATTGAAGCTGAACAGGATCGGGTGTTGTATGTGTTGAAGGAATTATAAGATCCCCAATTTGATTTTTAACAGTCGATAATAAACCACAGGTATGATCGAGTTTTGAGAATAAATCAAAAAGCAATGTTGCGATAGTGGTTTTGCCATTCGTCCCTGTAACACCTATAACTTTTATACGTGATGATGGATTATCAAAAAAATTGGAGGCAATAGTTCCTAATGCGAAAGCACAATCTTTTACAATCACATAAGTCACTTTATCTCGAAGCGCTTTGGGTAGTTCTTCGCACACTATGGCAATGGCGCCATTTTCTTCGGCTGCATGTATAAAATCATGGCCATCAGATTGTATTCCTCTAACGGCTACAAATAAACCATTCTTCTCTACTTTTCGAGAATCGGCAGTAAAAGAAAGGATTGCAAGATTGGTTGAACCATGCAACTCAATTGCTCCTGCTTTATATAATATATCTCGTAGCAGCCTCATTTAGGTTAATTCGATTAATACTACCATGTCTTTTTTAATAGGAAATCCTGCAGGTACAGATTGTGATTTCACAATTCCACGCCCAACAATTCGAACTCGAAGTCCTTGGTTTTCTAATAAATAAATCGCGTCTTTCAAGCCTAATCCACGAACATCTGGAACCTGATTACTTACCATTGTCTGCGGCTTTACGAGCGCTTTGTTTCCAGCTAAAGAAACATGAACCCATTCTTCATCCTCAGGAACAACACCTATCATTCCTGTTTTCTTCATGAGTTGAGCAATATCTTTCCCAATCCCTGAAAAGCTTTTCTTTGTTGCGGCTGTTGCTAGTGCCTTGGGTTTACTTTCTTGTATTTCGATGTTTTGCGCATATACTTTATCGGCAACCTCTTTGAAAACAGGACCAGCAACCAAGTTGGCATAGTAAACAGAATTTGACGGCGCACTTACCACGACAATACATGTGTATTTGGGATTGTCGGCGGGAAAGTATCCAACAAAGGATGCTTGATATTTCTTAGCACCACTGCCCGTATCTTTGTATCCATCTGCACCAAATGCAATTTGAGCAGTCCCCGTTTTGCCACCTATCTTATAATGTGGATTCTTCAGATTTGAGGCAGTGCCACGTTCTACAACACCTTCGAGCATGGGTTTCAATTTATCGATGGTGGCTTTTGAGCAGATTGCAGGATCTAATACAATAGGATCAAAGCGACGAACTGTTTGACCTCTATAACGAATCTCTTCTACAAATTGCGGCTTCATAAATTTGCCATTATTTGCAACAGCATTATAAAATGATAGAACCTGAATTGGAGCCATCAAACATTCGTATCCAATCGACATCCATGGCAATGTTAAGCCCGACCATGAAGCATTGCTTGGATCTTTTAGTTTGGGTTGATATTCACCACTAATTTGCAAGCCAAGCGTTTCTTGCACATGAAACTTGCGGATTCTATCAATAAATTTTTTGGGACTGGAGCGATATGCATTGTTTACAGCCTGAGAAATGGCTGTATTGGACGATTGCACAAAAGCATCTGCAAGGGTGATTTTCCCGTATCCGCCTTCATGCGAATCTTTCATCGAAACACCATTGAAAGATACTTGTCCGTTTCGGGTATCCAATATATCAGAAGGTTTCGCCAATCCATCTTCGAACAATGCCATCAAAGAAGCTAACTTAAACGTCGAACCGGGCTCTGATCCGGCGGCAATTGCGTAATTGTAATTTTCAACATACGTGCTATCACCAACCCTACCTAGGTTTGCAATTGCACGGATATAGCCCGTTTCTACTTCCATCAAAACAACACAGCCATTTGCGGCATTGTGTTTTTTCAACTGACGCATAAGTTCCGCTTCAGCAACATCTTGAATTCCAATATCAATTGTCGAGACAATATCATTCCCCTCTTTGGGTTCAACTTCAGCTCCATCGTTTAAGGGAATCCAGGTTCCCCCGGAAATTTTTTGCTCAAGTTGTTTTCCAGTTACTCCTTTTAATTCATCGTTAAAAGACCCTTCTATTCCAAGGGGTGTTTTATCGTTTTCAAATCGTCCTAGTGTTCTAAGTGCAAGATGTTTGAAAGGCATTTCGCGACGCGATCTAGTTTCAACAAGCATTCCTGCTTTATATCTTCCGAATCTGAGAATTGGAAATTTCTTTAACTGTTTCATTTCAGGATGTCGAACATCCTTTTTCAACAGAAAGTAAGGTGCTTTAGCAGCGTAGGCATTGCGAATTTCTCTTCTGTATTGGTCTTGAGTTTTATCCTTAAATGTTGAACTCATCATCAAGGCCAAGGAATCGATGCTCTCTTTAATAAAATACTTCTTCTTCTTATCGACCCGCATATCAATATAAACATCGTAAAGCGGAACAGACGTGGCGATCAAACTACCATCGGTTGAATACATATTTCCGCGCATCGCTTCTTTTGTTTGAAGTCGGATGGTTTGGTGCTGCTGTTTTGCCAGCCAAAAATCACGATTTAAGACCCCAATGCTAAACGCGCGAAACAATATCAGGATGCCGAAAGCAACTACAACGAAATAGATAATTCGAAGTCTAAACAATATGTCTTTCGGAGTATCCACGATTAGTTTGCAGGTTCTTGAGTTGGCGATTGAATGATTAGTTTATGCGGCGGTTCTTTTGCTTCCAAAAGTCCCTGAGGGGCTACTTTAACAGCCACTTGACTTTGGTTTGATAAAAACATAAGTTCCGATTTCAGACTTATGTATTCATCCCTATAGTCTTTCAATTGAGTACTCGTTCGTTCGGTTTCACGAATTGTTCTTTCAGCATGTAATGTATTGGCGATATAGAATCCTACTAAAAGCGCAATGAAAAGTGTAAAGGGCAGGTTGCCGATTTTGGCAAATGCATTTAAAAAATCACCATCAAACACATGAACAATCGAACTCATAAAAGCATTCATCTTGCGAGGTGCTTTTTGAGGATTTTCATCTTCCGTTTGTTGATTTCTAAACTTATTCATTCTTCGTTTTTTTCTCCAATTCTCAATATTGCACTGCGCGATCTATTATTTCTATTTATTTCTTCTGCATCAGGTCTTACTGGCTTTCTCGTAATGGCTTTAAAAGGCACCTTACTATTTCCAAAAAGATCTTTCTCCACTTCTCCTTCAAACTTTCCGCTTCTTAAAAAATTCTTTACTAATCGATCTTCTAACGAATGGTAACTCATCACAACCAATCTTCCTCCGGGGCCAAGCAACTCTGATGTTTGAAGAAGCATCTGTTTCAAGCTTTCCAATTCATCGTTCACTTCGATGCGGATTGATTGAAATACCTGCGCAGCAAACGTATGCTCTTGACCACGACGCATAAATGGACGTATAAGATCCATAAGCTGTTGAGTAGTTTTTATCGGTCTGTCGGAACGAACATTGATGAGATGTTTAGCGAGTTTCCCTGCTTCCGATAACTCTCCATATTCTTTGAAAATCCTTCTCAGTTCTTCTTCCGAATACGTTTCAAGTAATTTCTGAGCTGTCATCCCTTGAAGGACATTCATCCGCATATCGAGATTTGCATCGAATCGAATCGAAAAGCCTCTTCCCGCTTCATCAAATTGGTGCGAAGAAACTCCAAGATCTGCTAGAATGCCATCAACAGGAATCGCCCTATATAATTTCAGGTAGTTTTTAATAAACTTGAAATTATGGGGAATTAAAGTGAATCGTTCGTCATCGGGAGCGTTGGCTGCAGCATCATTGTCCTGATCGAAAGCGAAAAGTTTTCCATCTGGACCGAGATGTTTCAGTATTTCCCGACTATGTCCACCACCACCAAAAGTCACATCGACATACGTACCAGAAGGATTAATCCGAAGACCTTCTATACAAGCGTTTAAAAGAACAGGGTCGTGATAGATCATGCTTTCTCAGCATCACCACCCAGCTTCCCCATTACCCTTTCGGCTAGCT
>JBIPLZ010000232.1:0-4206 GCA_044369395.1 Flavobacteriales bacterium
TGGGAACAATTCCTTGAACCGAATTTTTAAAGAGGGTGTGTAGGAGTTTCATCATGCATCTATAAATTCCCAAGCAGAACGGTAGGCTCCGGTTTGTTCGCAATGATCAATCAGTGCTTTGTAAAAAGAATCATTTCCAAGGGTTGCGCTATCTCCAATCAAGACGAGTTTCTTTCTTGCACGTGTCATGGCCACATTCATTCTTCGATAATCTTGCAAAAATCCAATTTCATTGCGGTCGTTACTTCTTACCAAAGAAACATAAATGGCATCACGCTCCTGACCTTGATACGAATCGATGGTTTGAACTTCGATTTTGATTTGGGAATTAAGCAATTCTTTATTTTCTTCAAATTGCTCCAACAACTCCCCTACTTGTCCGCGATACGGCGAAATTACACCAATACTCACATTTCTATTTTGCAGTGAATCGGAAAGTGCCACAATACGTTTCCATAGCAAGCGAGCTTCTTCGGGATTGGTCAAACTTTGGGTTTCGGGATTTTGAACTTCCTCCCAGCCCAAACCAGCGGTATCAATAAATTCTACAACGGGTTCTTCACTTAAGCTCCAATCCGAAACAGTTTCATGCGCTTGCAAACGACCTTGGTAAAACCACTGATTCGAAAAATCCATGATTTGCTGATTCATGCGGTACTGCTTATTCAGCAAGTGTGTTGGAAGTTTGTCAATAGCTTTTTCCATCAAGGTAACAGCCAATCCTTCACGAGCTGCCTCTTGCGATTTTACCGTTGGCGGCAATTGATACGGATCGCCAGCCAAGACAACACGATCGGCCTTTACAATGGGAATCCAACAGGCTGGCTCGGGAGATTGCGCAGCTTCGTCGATAAAGACTGTCGAAAATGTTCTTTTCTCAAGTAGATGATGGTTTGCGCCAACCAAGGTACATGTAATAATTTGAGCTGAATCGACGCAGGTTTCCAAGATATATTGCTCCAATTTACGCGATTCAGATGCTATGGATTTAGCTTCCGAAAGAATCAGTTTACGTTGTTCTCGTTCGGAAAGTCCAAATTGACGTTTGTATTTCCCTGCCATTCGGCGAAGTTCAGCAGCACGTTTTCGGTACTCGCGAATGTCGTTGTATAGCGGATGTTTCCGCAATTGACCTTCCAATGTGGAGGCTTCGAGCATTTCGTTAATACGCGCTACATTGCCAATGCGAAGCACATTCAATCCGGCTTCGAGTGATTTCTGCGTTAACCAATCTGCAGCGGCATTACTTGGTGCGGTTAACAATATTTGTTCGCCTTGTTCAACGAGGATTTTTGCAGCAGCAACTAAGGTGGTGGTTTTGCCCGTTCCGGGTGGACCGTGAACCAAACAGACATCCTCCGAATTCAAAATCATCTTTACTGCATCCTTTTGAGATTCGTTGAGATGATTGGGCAATTCGGGGAGTTCTTGATCAACCAAACAACTTGCTGCACGATTAAATAGCAATACTTCGCGCAATTCTGTTAAACGGCAATTCTTTGCATTGGCAACACGCTTTAAGGCAATTTCTTGTTCACGGTAGGCATTTTCATCGGGCATTAAAACAATCCCTAACTTACCAAATTCAAGAATTTCGGGTGTTTCGTCAGTAAAGAAAATGACTTTTACCTGATCACCATTCACAAACTGTGTAACACCTTTGCACGCATCGGGAGCATCGAAATCGGATGAAAAAATCAAGACCGATTTGCCACCTGAAAACTGATGTGCCTTTTCTTTCTGTCGTGTTCGTTCAAATATCACAAAAGGATAATCGCCAAAGCCATATCCAGTTTCAACAATTTTTAAGGGATGCCAACAAATCCCCATTTCAACGCGATGTTGAACGGTCGTGCCTTTCATCAGCTGCTCAAACTGGCGCATCTCTTCGGCTTTTTCAAGCTGCAATAAATGTCCTAACTTCTCGAAATACTGCTCGGTGTTCATTGTTGCGCAAGGTAGGAGAAATGAAGAAAATTCGAATTTGGAAAACTTATAACAGTATCAAATTTTGTTTGAGATTTGAAACTGATCGATTTTACGTTGCTAAAGAAAAAAATCTTATTTGGAATTTCTTAACTACATAAAGCTAGTATTTATAAATTTCGAATGATATTATTTTCAATAATTTATAGGTTTTCAAACGTAACTTAAATCACATTGAGAATTTAAAATCGAATTTATCATTCAACATAATACCTTATATTCGTATTAAACATTTCAATTATGATTATTAAGAAGCAATTGACATTGACTCTTGAGCAGTTTCCAGAGCAGTTCTCTTTGGAGGAACTGATTGACAAGCTTATTCTTCTTGACAAAATTGAACGAGGGAATCTTCAGTCGGAAAATAACGAAGTTATTAATCAGGAAGAACTTGAAAATGAGATGCAAAAATGGTTCAAGTAAAATGGACAAAACTTTCTGTTGAAGATCTCAAAGGAATCTTTGATTACATCTCAAGAGATTCTATAAAATATGCCAAAATTGAAATTATCAAATTGAAGCTAAGAACGAATATCCTGAAAACACATCCTTATGAAGGCAAAGGAGTTCCTGAAATTGAGAATGAAGTTTATCGAGAACTTATAGAAGGGAATTACAGAATTATTTATAAAATCGTTGACGAAAAAACAATCCATATAATAACGATTCATCATTATTCTAGAGATTTATCCGAAAGTCGAATTGAATAACGCATGGCTTTGGTCTTTCTACACTTCTTTTAAATTCATCTTGATTTCAATTGATTTTATTCGATTATCATCAATGCTTCATGCAAGAATTTCAATTAATTGATTCGCATTCAATAGAAGACAATTTCTATCTTGCCATCAAATCTACAGTATGGTTATTCGCATCCTGCGATCTTCTTTTTATGTAATCATCACAGTTCTGCTTTATTGGGTGTACACCCACAAAACAGGACCACTACCGCCATTGGGGCTGTTCTTTTCGCCCTTTGAAGGATTTTGGCAGAACGCTGAAAATACTTCTGCGAAGCCTGTTGGTGATCTCAAACTCCCCGAATTAAAAGGAACGGCAAGAGTTACCTACGACGACCGACTCGTCCCCCATATTTTTGCGGAAAGCGAGGAAGATCTTTATTACCTGCAAGGATTTGTAACGGCATCGCACCGACTTTGGCAAATGGATATGCAAGTGCGTGTTGCAGAAGGGCGACTGAGTGAAATTATCGGAGATAAGCTTGTTCAAAAGGACATCGAGGCGCGTCGTATTGGATTGAAATTAGGTGCTCAACGTTCGCTTGCATTAATGAACCGTGATCCCAAAAGTAAAATGATAGCCGAAAGATATGCTGCCGGTGTGAACGCATATATCAGCTCGCTAAAACCCAAAGATTATCCACTTGAATATAAACTTCTCGACTTTAAACCCGAAGCGTGGACGCCTTTTAAAACAGCACTTTTGCTCAAGTACATGGCCAATATGCTCACGGGTTATGAGAACGATTTTGAAAACACAAATGCCGTTAAATTACTTGGTTATCAAACCTTTAATCAGCTATTTCCAAACTTTCCTGATTCGCTTTTAGATCCCGTCATTCCCATCGGAACTATCTTTCCTTTGCCGAGCATTTTGCCCGATTCGCAGCATGTTTCATTTGTTCCTTCAAACGATAAAATGGCTGCTGTGCATTATCCATTCGATCGGCCCGAACCCGATTTAGGCAGTAATAACTGGGCAGTAAGTGGCACAAAAACGGCTAGTGGAAAACCTATCCTCTGCAACGATCCTCACCTAGGCTTGAACCTACCCAGCATTTGGTTCGAAATTCAATTGCACACACCAACCATGAATGTTTATGGAGCAAGCATTCCAGGTGCTCCATGCGTGATAAGTGGCTTTAACGAAAATATCGCTTGGGGAATAACCAATTCAGCCATGGATGTGAAAGATTGGTACACCATCGAATTCCTCGATTCCAAACGAGCCGAATATCGCTACGATGGAAATTGGAAAAAATCCGAATCGGTGGTTGAACGTTTTTATGTGCGGAGCGGCGATGTTGTTTATGATACCATCATTCACACTTTGCATGGTCCAGTTGCCTTCGATAAGAAATTCAATAAGGGAATAGAAACCGAAAATCGGGCTTTACGCTGGACCGCTCATGACCCAAGCAACGAGCTTTTGACCTTTTATAAATTGAATTCGAGTGCCAATTATAATGAATATGTTTCG
>JBIPLZ010000016.1:0-14132 GCA_044369395.1 Flavobacteriales bacterium
AATAAGTTCATCGGCATCAGCATTCTTGTAAAAATACGAATTCATCGACTTACGAGGAGCGGCAACACCTAAGTGGACATCACTATTTACAAGAAGTGCTTTTCGGCTTTCTAAAAAATCATCTTCTTGCGCAACGTTGAATCCAATCAAACGTAGCGCTTTCATATTTTTTTGAACCGCAATTTTCGGAGAAACATCAATCGATTGACCAACTTCTTTTACAATGGTAGGTCGATGAATATGATACATCAATGTTGACATTCCATCAAAACCAACAGTACCAAAAAGCTGTTCGTAATAAATTCCACCATCGGGTTTATTCATTACCGTGTGGCGTTTCGGAGGTATAGAACCTAAGGTATGATAGAACGGCATTGCAAAAACTCTTTAAAAACTATACAAACTTAAACGAAATCTTAATCTCAATATGATTTTAAAGCATGAAACTAAAATAAACTTAATAACCACTATCACTTTGGTTCATTGCTCAATTTGCCTGAAACAATCAAACTATTTACTCCGCGAACTCCAATACCATTTAAAACTACTTGGTAATTGCCTTTCGTTAATTGATTTACCGGAAGCTCAATGACTTGAGTTGGACTTAATGAACTGTATTTCTTTTGATAAACAATTCTACCCAAGGCATCGATAATAGCTAATGAAACATCATCTGCACTCGTTTTCAAATTCAATTTCAACCAAGCAACATCGGATGCGGGATTTGGGAAAATAGAAAAACTCGATTGTTTTTCGATTGTCACTTGATCTATTCCAGTAACGGTAACAACCGAAATATTCAATTGGGCGGTATCGGAGCATTCGTTCCGTGTAGCAGTAAGAACAACGGGATAAATTCCCGGTGTATTAAAAACATGGTTTACTTGGGTATATCCTGAAACCATTGTTCCATCGCCAAAATCCCAATTTACACCTTGAGCGTCGCTCGATAAATTGGTAAAAACAACTTCGTCTTCATTTGCTCTAACCTCAGTTAATGAAGCATGAAGAGCTGCGTTTACAGAACTTCCAGAATCTACTTGAATCCAATCGTCGGTTTCTAACAAATTGTCACTTAGTTTAAAATGAACACGGTATTCATCCGCCTTTAAATGCTCCACATTCCAACTTCCCGAAAGTGAATTATTATGTGCAATTAGACTGTCGTTGCTCGTATACACTTCTACATCCCATAAAGTATTACTTGGATTATTTAATGAAATGACCCCTGCTTCTCCCAAACAACCCTCATCAGTGGCGCTCAAGTTAACACCCGGTTTGTAATGAAGAAAAAAGCGATTTTCAATGCTTCCGCTATCAAGCCAAATTGAATAAATAGGTTGAATGCGTAAATTCTGAAGTACATTGTTTTGTCTGTCTTCTAGAAATACCATCGCAGTGGAAGGAAAGTTCGCCATATCAGCGAGCTTCATGCGGAACAATGCTCCTTCAGAAACAAACACCGATAAAGGAATAGAATCGGGATGAGCATCGATGTGTCGACCATGAATGGCTAATCTGACAGAATCTTTCACACTACACCAAAAACTAATCGGGTTTTCGGGTTCTAGTTTTCGTGCATCTTGTCCATCAATAGGTTGCGTTGAGCTTGCATTGGACGAATAATAAATGACTGTTTCATCAGCATGCGTATTGTTTTCAAGGCTCAAACGCATAAACGGAATGGATGACGGAGCATTAATGGTTTGTGGATTAGTAATATCGGCGCGGTGTTCATTGAAGAAACGAAGTGTATCGGGTTCAAAGGCCTGCACGAAAAATCCTTCTTGCATTCCAATATATTGTGAAGCTCCGTTTATTCCCAAACCATCATGTAAACCAAGCGAGAGCCATGTAGCAAACTGATCTGCAAAACGCGTGGATTTACCTTTTGAATAAATGCTTTTCCCGATAGTTGGAGGCAGCGTTGCTGCTGTTTTATTCCAATCTATTGGAGATGGATACGGATTGCCAACTAGGTTAAAACCAGCATTGTTTCCTGAATTAATAAGCGCGATTTTTTGTTCGCCTGATTTGATTGCCCCTTTGCCTCGAATCGTAGTTCCAGCCATTTCAAAAATCTTGTATCCCCGCATGTGTTGTAGCAGGTTACTTGCATTGCCCAATTCCCAATTTCCGCTTTCGTTATAGTTCCAAATTGATGGGCTAGAAAGAGTATTCCATTCTAAACCATCAGAACCTAAAACCGACGTTCCATTTTCATACTGATTATATTGAATTTGATCGAATGCACTACTTAATAGGAGCTCTTGCAACCCAGAACCCGAAACATAACGTTCTGCCATTAATTCACCTTGAATACTACCAGATCCGCTTCCAGAAATAAGTGCCGTTCCCAGACTATCCGATTTTAAAATCAAGCTATCTTGAGTGTGCAAAATGCCTTCATGAAGTTTTAAAATTCCCCGAAGGTTAACTCTTCCTTGAATAAAACGTGGTGCATTTCCATGAACATCCACATTTAAATATGAACCTTTGATAAACGTTTGTTGTGAATTTCCGGTATAATGAACAGGTCCATTAAAATTTGGATTCGAAAATCCTGTCAAAGCCGTTTGTTGCGCATTTGAGGTATGAGCAATGGAGAGTTTATCATTTTTACCCATCGCAAAAGTTCCATTTCCTGCAATACGATTAATGGTGTGGTTCAATTGCAAATCGGTTCCTTGAACACTGTCAATTCCTATTTTAAAGTCGCCAGTAACTGTTATGTTTCTCTGGGTAAATGCTACACCTCCAGGTTCTCCTGGATTATAAAAGAAGAGGTTTTTACAAGAAAAATCGGATGTGGTTCCGAGCTGCACTGTGAAGTTTTTCTTTGTTCGAATCCACAGATTGTTATAGGTTAACGATGGGACGATTTGATTAATCGGATTCGACCAAACTTCGCCATTACCAAAAAATGTGGTTCCGTTGTTTTCAATAAAAGTTGAATCGGTTAAAAGCACATTGGCAGCATCGCCTTCGATAATTAAAATTCCAGTTCCTTGATCAATACGTCCTAACTGGCGGATTGAGAATACATTTAAGATTTTATCATTCAATTTAAATTCAGAACCCTCGTTAATAGAGATATTCCGAACTATTAAATCGTGTTGCAGTTGGTATTCGGAATGAGCAGTAATAAAGAAATCGGCATCTAAATAATACCCCGAACCTCCAATGTGTTTATTAGCTCCACCCGCCAATGAAATATATGAACTTGTATTGTTTGAAATTACTCCATTGTTTTCAAAATTTCCAAAACACGTTAAAAAAGAAGTGTAGGAACTTTTCATTGTTAAGCTCGCGGCTTCAGCAATGGAAATATTTCCACACGAAGCACTTACGCTACCATCCAATTCGGGATAATGTGATTTGCCACTTGGAATGATGATGTTATTGCAGCGATTGGGCACGTGTTGACCAGTCCAATTTTGTGGGTTAAACCAATTATTGTCATGCCCAATCCAAGTTAATTCTTCTGGCGAAGAAGGATAAAATGAGAAGCGGGCATTTTGTGCCGGAAGGGTAATCTGATTCGAGGACTTTAACAATGCCGTTGAATTAGAAAGGCCGAGCGAAGAATTTGCCCAGCTATTATTTCCTGCAGTAATCAACCGGGTATGAACATCACTTCGGGTTTCACCTCTTAGTCCAACTTGAAACAACTGATTGTAACCTTGCCAACAGTATGGAGCGGTGTTGTATGCGAATGAAATACGATTTTCGTTTTCTTCAAGAATGATTTGAAAATCGAACCGATTTCTGTTTTCTCCGCAATATCCAGTTCCTTCGTCATCGTCTAGCGCTTTAAAATTAGTCCACTCAATTGTAAAAATTCTGTTTGGAGCTGAGCCACTAATTCGTGTTTTGATTGTTGCAAGTTCGGCTGTCCAACGTCCTTCCAAATCGCCATTGAGTGCAGAAACAATTCCTTCAATTGGCACTTCACTATCGAGAATATTGGTGAATGGAATGACGATTCCTGCAGCTTTGACTGGATTTGTATTTCCAAACCAGATCCACCCATTTGTAGAAACTCCGCATTGGGCATATGAATTACCATTGAAATTAAATGAAAACCCAATCGATTGATTTGGGAAAATATCTTCGTCAGTAGCCGAAAGTTGATTGATGTTTGTTGGTTGGGCAGAGCCACTAGCTAAAATTATTGTTGGACTCGTTGAAGCAACTGCTTGATAAGGAATATTTGACGAATACGAGAAACCGTATCCGCAAGCTACTTGACTATAAATAGCGCGACTAACAAAGAAGAAAATGAAGAAAAGAAATTGAAAGTAAGTATTCTTCAAAACTGTTTTTTTATGGGAAATACAATGATTCTCTCATACCCATATTTTAAAAAAAAAGTTACGATGAACTTAATAAAAAATAAAAAGGGGCCGAAGCCCCTTTTATTCACAAACCACCAATGAAATTCTGTAAATCTACCAAAAAACAGAAAATTGGCATGAGTTATTTTTTACAATAACCTCAACAAAGGTATATAAATAGAATTGAATTATTGAAAAATAAGCGGATTAATTTGCGGGGCAACTACTTTTTCAAAACTCGAATATTTACTGTTCCATTCATCGTTTCGAAGTGGAGAAAATACATTCCCGTGGGAAGATTACTCGCAGGCAAAATGAATTTAGAAAGCGCTTTTATTTCTTGTGCATTTTGATAAACAACACGCCCGGAAATGTCGCTCAATGTTATTCCACTAATTGATGAATTAGTGTCATGTTGAGAAATTATAAAATCGTCGGATGAGGGATTGGGACTTACTGAGAAATGCGTTGATTCATCCAAATCTTGAATACCAACATAGGTAACAATAATTGTTTTTGTAATTGTATCAGAACTACATGGATTACTTGCAATGAGTGTTATTTGATATGGTCCACTATCCGGAAATGTGAACGAAGGATTTGCCAACGGAGATGTTCCTAAATCTTCGAAAATCCATTCGTATTCAAGTCCATTTTGAGAGCTATTATCAAAAGTAATGGCATAACCACTTGTTTGTGTATAAGTAAAGTTAGCAACTGGAAACTGAGCTTGAATAACCTCAACCAAAGCAGATTCTCCCGGGCAACCATTTGCATCCGTTCCGGTAACCGAATAAAAACCTGGTAAACTAACTGTGATTTCTTGCCCAATGGCTCCGTTTGACCATGTGTAATTGAAGAATCCTGCATCTGCAGTAAGTGTTGCAGGAACATTATCGCAAATGGCTGAAATACTTGGAGAAACCGGAATATCTACTGAAGAACCATTTTGCACAATTACTGGCGAAGATGTAACAATACAGCCTTGTGCATCGGTTGCAGTAACAGAATATGAACCAGGACTATTTACGGAATTACTCATTCCAACTTCGCCATCAGACCAAGCATAAGTAGCAAAACCCTGACTTGCTGTTAAGGTCGCTGGGTCGCTGCAAATTGTAATGGGACTTGCAGGAGAAATTGAAAGTGCTGCAGGCGTTGTTTCAATAAACACCAAAGGATTGGATGCAGCAGGACATCCATTAATATCGTTACCAACCACAGAAACCGTGGATGCGGAACTTACTACAATTACTGCAGTTCCTGCTTGTTGATTAGACCAAACTAGATCGAAAAAATCTCCAACAACACTCACTGTAATGGGCCCATTACATAAGTTAAGCACATTGGGAGTAGTGTTTACAGGAATATTCACAGTACTTGTTAATGTGACAGCCCATGATTGAGACGTCGTTGTTCCGCAATTATTAGTTACCGCTACAAGAAAATACGTTGTTTGCGTTATCGGAGAAGTGGTAAGTGTTGCATTGTTTGCTCCCGGAATTGGGGCAAAGTTGACATTATCAGTTGAGCTTGACCATTGAATTTCGCCTGCACTTCCTTCAAAAAATAAAAATGCAACACCTCCAGCACAAATTGATGTATAGGAATCTTGGGAAATGGATGCTGTTGGACTTCCGGCCACTTCAATGTTTACATTACTTGGACTCCCAATTGTATTTGGATTGCTTGCAATAACGCGGATTTGATAAAGCGTTCCTGGTATTGTACCCAATGGAATAGTTGCATTAATTACACCCGATGTTCCCGATCCATTTAAAGTGCCAATCGCAATTGGAGAGGTAAATAATCCAAATGAATTAGATAGCTGTGCTGTGAAAACATTGCTAGAACTAAAAGTTCCAGAAGCAGAAAAGGGAACTGAGATTGGTTGACCAGGGCAATAAGGGCCTAGTAATATAGGATCAGTATCTATGGTATTAATTGTTGAGGCTGAACTTGAAATTTGGAATTCATCAACTCCAAATGCAGGATCGGTAGGAGATGCAAATAAATTTGAAGTGTTTACAAAGTTGAATCCGATCATTAAACTCGCTTGGTTATCTAAAACAGAATTTTGAATTGTAGTTTGAATCCAATTACTCTGATTCGCATATTCGTTTATGATGCCAAGAGTAGACCATGTTAAGCCATTATCTGTACTGTAATAAACTTCACCGTAGGCAACACCGGAAGCTCCAGAACATAGCCACCAAAAACTAACTTCTACATTGCTTTGTCCAACTGTACTGATACTATTAGACATTCGAGCAAAGTAATTTTCTGAAGGATTGCATCCGAAAATGTCTGCTGCAGCAAAATGGCAATTATCAACAACAGAGTTTAAACCATCTTGCGAAGTAATATGAAGATAGCTACTCTGTGGATTTGAAGTAATTGGAATTGGCTGATCGGGAGTTGCTGCTAAAGGAACAGATAGAGGAAAGGGGCATAATACATTTACATCGCCCCCAAAATAGGAATTATTTACTACCCATAAATTGTTTCCTGAAGCAGTACCACCTTGATCAATTGTATTGAGAGAAAATGAATTGGTAAAACTTTCAAAATTCTCTTCAAACAAAATGGTCTGTGAATGAAGGGTGTTGATTGAAAATGCAAGTAAAATTAGGATGTATAGTTTTCTCATATCAAAGGTATTCAGACAAATTTACACATTTGAATGGTATAAAAAATAAGTATGCGATATTGTTAAACACAATGCGATATAAATGAGTTAATTGAAACTAAAGATTATTCAATCTCCTTTCATGAATTCGTAATTTAGACCCATGTTCAATAAACACAAAAATGTAGATTTTTTAATTATCGGATCTGGAATCGCTGGGTTATGTTATGCGTTAAAAGTTGCCCAAAGGGGAAAGGTTTGCATGATCACCAAAAGCGATGAAGATGAATCGAATACCAAATATGCGCAAGGTGGAATTGCAGCTGTAACCTATGCGCCCGATTCGTTTGAAAAACATATTCAGGATACATTAATTGCTGGAGATGGATTGTGTGATGAGAAAATTGTTAGGTTAGTTATTACGGAAGCACCTGAGCGGATTCAAGAGCTTATTGATTGGGGTGCGCAATTCGACAAGAATACACGCGGAGAATTTGATCTTGGAAAAGAAGGTGGACATTCCGAAAACCGCATTTTACATCATAAAGACAATACTGGATTTGAAATTGAACGGGCATTAATTGCTAAAGTTCATGCTCATCCAAACATTGAAATATTAGATCATCATTTTGCGGTTGAAATTATTACAGAACATCATCTTGGTCATTATGTAAATAGTTCAACACCGAATATTCATTGTTATGGTGTATACGCATTGAATCTAAAAACAGGTAATACCGATGTTATTTTATCTAAAATTACATTAATGGCATCGGGTGGTGCAGGTAATGTTTATGCAAGTACAACCAATCCTCGAATTGCAACCGGAGATGGGGTTGCCATGGTTTATCGCGCTAAAGGAAAGGTGAGCAACATGGAGTTTATTCAATTTCATCCAACTGCTCTTTACCAACCAGGTATTCAACCTGCATTTTTGATAACAGAAGCGATGCGTGGATTTGGCGCAATTCTTCGTAACAGTGAAGGGGTCGATTTTATGCCTTTATACGATCAACGTGCTTCGCTTGCTCCTCGGGATATTGTTGCTAGAGCTATTGATAATGAATTAAAAGTGCGTGGAGATGAATGTGTGTATTTGGATTGCCGTCACATTGAACCAACCGATTTATTACATCATTTTCCAAACATTATTGAGAAATGTAAAACTTTAGGAATTGACCTTGGAAAAGATATGATTCCGGTTGTTCCCGCTTGTCATTATATGTGTGGTGGAATTGAAGTTAACGAACACGCCCAAACAAGCATTCAAAATTTATTGGCTGCTGGCGAATGCTCTTCAACAGGACTTCATGGTGCAAATCGCTTGGCTTCCAATTCTTTATTAGAAGCTTTGGTTTACGCCCATCGGGCAGCACAGACGGCAACTGAAACATTCATGAAATCCTCGTTTATTGAGAATATTCCTGAATGGGACATCAAAGGAACGGTGGTTCAAGAAGAAATGGTATTGATTACGCAAAACGTTCGGGAGCTTCAATCCATTATGAGCAGTTATGTTGGCATAGTAAGAAGCAATATCCGACTTCAGCGTGCCTTAGAACGTTTGCAAATTCTTCACCGCGAAACAGAAAGTATGTACAAAAGAACAACACTTTCACCCCAGCTATGCGAATTAAGAAACCTGATTTTGGTCGCTTATTTAATAATAAAATCTGCGCGTTCAAGAAAAGAGAGCAAGGGTTTACATTACTCTATAGATTATCCTACGTATGGAGAAAAACGCTTTCGGTAAATTATTACTGACTTGAATCTATTATCGATAAATGGTGACTGCGCCTTCCATCATTTTATCTTCATTCAACAAACTCCTCACGATCAATTTCCAGATATAGGTATCTGATTGAACGTTCTGTGGGTCCCAACCTATTTCAGGATTATCCGTGAAAAAAATCTCTTGTCCGAATCGATTGTATATTCTGAAATCAAAGCCCTTTAATTTATATCCGGTGCAAATGGGTTTAAAAATATCGTTTAATCCATCGTTGTTTGGAGTAAATCCAGTTGGCACATAGATTTGGAAATCTTCCACAACCTGGATATTTTTCCGAATGGTAGCTTCGCATCCTTGTTCGGTGATTACAGAAAAATCAACGTAAAATGTTCCAGTATCGGGCATAGAAACTAAAACAGTATCGCCCGTAAATGTTCCCAATGGATTTATCATCCATGTTTCGTTTTGTCCACCAGCTGTTTGACTAATAAGTCGGATTTCAGGATTCGACAATGTTGTTATTGAAGGATTCACTGAAATGGAAACATCGGGGCGTTTCAAAATCTCGATGAAATCGATTTCCAAACTATCGCCAATACAGCCAATAACATCAGTAAGTTTTAGAGACACATCAAATATTCCGTCGTCGGTATATTCATGCAATGGCTGGGCAATCGAAGAAGAATTTCCATCACCAAACATCCATAAATAATTAAATGGTCCGATGCCATTTGTTGAAAAGCTGAATTGTATTTCGGCAGGCAAGCAGTCTTTTCGAATATCGGCAGTTATTGTTGGTGTGGGAATTGGACGAACTATTACTGCTTGACTGCTTGTTGGATTAATTGGAGGACAGCCAGAACTTATCGTAACAGAATACATTCCGCTTTGATTTACAACTATGGATTGACTTGTTGCGCCATTACTCCAAATAAAGTTCTCTCCATGAGATGCAGTTAATACAACTGAATTTCCTTCGCAGAATTCCGTTGGTCCCGATGCCGAAATCGATGGCGTGGCTGCAAGAGGCGTAACATTTACTTGAATAGGCGAAGACTCGGGCGATTCGCATCCGTTTGCATCGGTGTATTGAGCTGTGTATTGTCCAGTTGTAGAAACCGTTATTGAACTTAATGTGGACCCGTTATTCCAAAGAATTCCAGTTGGTTGATTTGCTTCCAATGTAGCATCTCCTCCTTGACAAAAAGTTGTGGACCCAATTGCTGTAATGATTGGCGCAGCAGGAATTGGGTTTACATTCACAGAAACAGGTAGGGAACTTGGCGATTCGCAGCCATTTATATCGGTAATGGAAACGCTAAAAGTTCCCGATAATCCTACATTAATAGAAGATGAAGTTGCACCATTTGACCAAGAATATGATTGAGCTCCATTTGCAGAAAGCGTAACATCATTTCCTGAACAAAATGTAAGTGAGCCCGAATTGGAGATTATTGGAGCAGCAGGTAACTGATTTACATTTACCGAAATTGAAGTGGATGGGTTGGAGACACAGCCGTTGTTATCGGTTACGGTTAAACTGTATGAGGTTGTTAAATTTGGACTTGCAACTGGATTCGAAATCGTTGCGTTAGACAAGCCTGAAGCTGGCGACCATTGATAAGATGTTCCACCTGAACCATTTAACTGAGTAGTTTCTCCTATACAATGAGAGCCTCCCAAGCCTGGAATTGCAATAGGTAATTGATTTACAGTTACCTCGACCTGATCGGAAGCAACACATCCAAAAGCAGATGTTCCTGTTACAGTATAGGTTGTTGTATTATTGGGTGTTGCAACAGGATTGCTGATTATTGCAGAGGAAAGACTGGTTGCAGGAGACCAACTGTAGGTTGCTGCACCTGTTGCTGCTAAGTTCACACTTGCTCCGGCACAAAACGCTTGCGGACTTCCGGCATCAACCAGTGGAGTAGGATGAACAGTAATTGTAACATTGGCACTTGCTGCACAAGCAGTTGAACTGCTCGGAGAAGTTACAATATATGTGGTTGTGGCTGTTGGACTTGCTGTAACGGTGTTGCCTGTTGCCGAAGATAAAGTTGCGGCTGGCGACCAAGTATAAGAAGAACCACCTGAAACAGTAAGTGTACTTGTACCTCCTTCGCAAAAATCGGACGATGTTGATGAAACTAATAATGTTGCTGCAGCAAGAACCGAAACTGAAACCGATGAAGTTGCTGAACATCCGTTTACATCTGTTCCTACAACAGTAAATGAAGTATTTGCTGAAATTGTTGCCGTTGGAGAATTTAAAGTTGCATTAGAAACAGCTGTTGCGGGTTGCCAATCATAGGTTAAACCAGATCCTCCCGTTGATGATAAAGTAAAAGGAGCCCCTGGACAAACCGATGTTTGCGATGCAGATGCCGTAATAGTAAAATTAGGGATTACAGTAACAACAACTGGAACTCGAGGTGTTGAACAAGAACCGAGAGTTGCTTGGACGTAATACGTTGTTGTGGCATTAAGCACAGGTGTAGTAAATGTGGCACCGTTGCAGATAACCGCGTTACTTGTTGTGTTCAAATACCACTTTATGGTTCCGGTAGAAGTTGCTGTTATGGTTGCTGTATTTCCTGCACAGATGGTTTGATTCGCAACAGTTATAGCGGAAAGTGTATTGGGCAAAACATCCACATTGTATTCTTCCACTTCACCTACCTGAAAAGTGCCTTGCAAGGAACATGGATTTGTTGGAACTGTTGCGAAACTACAACGAACACGCATCCTTTTTAAACCAACTGTTGCTGTTGCTGGAACTTGAATGGTACCTGTAAATTGATTTGTTCCAGAATTAGGGCTGCTGTAAACAAGTTCGCCAGTATCATTGTAATCGAGATCTGAATTCCAATCTATCCAAATTGCAAAACCTTGAGAAAACTGATTTCCACTTTGCATCGAAACACCAAACGAGCAACCTTGAGCAACCGAAACGGTCATTCCAGCATTATAAATAAAATTATTGGGCTGCCCGTTGCAACCTGTATTGTTATTGGTGATGTTCGTAACGCCGTTTGTAGTAGAAAAATTATTGATGAAATCGGCAATGGGGGTTGGAAAGTTTCCTACGCAACCATAGGCGTATTGTGGGGCGCAATATTGCGCTAATACTGCATTTGGGGACAAAACCCAAGTGAGTATGAAAGCCAATATTAACTTACATGTAATTAACTTATTGCCCATTGAAGCAGCAAGTTAGTAATTTCAATAATGTATCAAAGCATTTGTTAACTTAAAATTAACTCAACTTTCTTTCGAATCCATTTTTTTGATGATTTGATTAATCTCCGTTTCGGTTGTTTTGAGTTTTAATTGACAAAATTCTATTAACTCTGATGCGCGTTTCACCTTATCTGCCAACACATCTACAGTTACGGATTCATTATCGATTTGAAGAGCTATTTCTTTGAGCTCTTCCATGGCTCCTTCATAGGTTAAATTGTTTTCCATCTTTTTTCTGTTTCTTAATTACGGATACGTCCAATTCCGACTCACCCAAATATACCTGAATTGAATCGTCCTTTTTTATTTGACGTGCATCGGTTTGAATTACTCCATCCTTTATAACGATTGCAAAACCACGTTTCAATGTATTGGCGGGACTTAACACTCGAAACAACGAAGTAAAATGTTGCAATTTATTTTCTTGATTTTTAATACTTCGAAGAACGATTTGCTCGAATTCTAACTTTTTATTCTCAAAGTTATTTCGGGCATTTGAAATGATAGTTGCGGGTCGTAAACTAAGTTTTTGCGATAGCTCGTTCAGGGAGTCAGAGTTCTTATTTAATACACCTTGGCTTTGAATGAGAAGTTTGTGTTTGATTGATTGTAATTCTCCCGATTGAGTTTGAAGTAAAATTCGAAATGATGTTTGAATTTCGTTGATTTTTGAAGCAAGAATCTCTTTTTCGAACGTTAAGCGTTGCTGGGTTTTGATGATGATTTGTTGTCTGATTTGAAGAATGCGTTCTTCGAACTGACGATTATGAGCAATGATGAATTCAGCAACTTTGGTAGGTGTTTTTAATGCCGTATGTGCCATTAAATCGGCAATGGAAATGTCTTTCAAATGCCCCAGTCCGGTTAAAACGGGAATGGGGAACCGGGCAATTGCGCGAGCAACGGGATACGCATCGAACATCAGGAAATCGGTTTGCGCTCCACCTCCGCGAACAATCACAACAATATCGAACGCTTGTGGCGCACGAAAAACTTCAATCAGTTTCTCGACCAGCTGCTTTCCTTGTTCATCACCTTGCACAGCCGTTTGAAAAAGCTGAACGCTGATTTTATATCCGTAGGAATTTTCTTCGAGTGTGTGTTTAAAGTCTTGAAGACCTGCACTGGTTTCGGATGAAATAACTGCAACACGTTGAATTACCATGGGTATTTTCAATCCTTGATTACGGGTGTGATATTGTCCGTTTACAAACAGAACCGAATCTGGATTTTCTGCAAGTAGTTTTGCCAATGTAGCCTCGCGTTGTTTTTGTAATTGACCTATCGTGAAGCTTGCATCGATTTTGAGCATGCTCACTTTTAACCCGTAAACTGGATGATACGAAACGGAAACATTGAGCAAAACCTGAATGCCATTTTGGAATTGCTGCCCAGTTTGCTGTTCAAATTCTTGAATTGCATTAGCAAGTTGCGAAAATGCAACAGCAGAAATTTCAGCTTTGATTTGTCCTGAATGTTCTTCTTTTTCAATTAAATGAAAATAGTACATGTTAGACCGAGCATGATGATTCAAGCTCGAAATCTCAGCAATTACCCAAAATGTTTGTCCAGCGAAACGGTCATCGAGCGTTTGTTTTATGAGCGCTGTGAACTCCGATAAGCGAATGCCTGAGGATGAAGAATTCATGGGCAAATTTTCTTATTCGATTGAAATGCACATGCGCAAAGGATTGAAGCCATTACCCCTTTTGAAAAAAGGAGTAGAGGCGAAAAGCCTGACCTGCAAACATAGCGAGAGCGAAGTTTGCAGGATGCGCCAAAACATTAGCAATTGCTTATAGTCCAAGCAATACCTCTTCGCCTTTTTTGCCGTTAAACAGCATGCGTTTCGGATTCTCGAGAAGCTCTTTTACTTTAACAAGGAAACCAACCGATTCGCGACCATCGATGATGCGGTGATCATAGCTGAGTGCCACGTACATAATTGGACGAATAACTACTTGTCCGTTTACTGCCATGGGGCGTTCAACGATATTGTGCATTCCTAAGATGGCGCTTTGTGGAGGATTGATGATTGGCGTACTTAACATGGAACCAAAAACACCGCCGTTGGTGATGGTGAACGTTCCGCCGGTCATATCATCGACAGTGATTTTTCCATCGCGCGCCTTCACAGCCATTGCTCCAATGTTGCGTTCAATATCGGCCAAGCTTTGTGTTTCTGCATTTC
>JBIPLZ010000233.1:0-4164 GCA_044369395.1 Flavobacteriales bacterium
TAGCGCATAGTTAAAGGGAATATCCACTTTGTAGATTCCGCCGTTAACGATTAATTCTGGAATTTCTATGCTGAGAATGCTATTGTGAGGAATCCAACAGTTGATGTCCAATTTGAGCGCTCCTGCCTTAAAAAAAACTGTATCAATGCGCGAAATACTTCCTAATTGCGCATCGAGTGTATATGGAATATTGAAGAAAACGGAATCTCTTAAGGTTGCGCCAATGGCTTGATTTGCGTTGAATGAATTGGTATTTATCGCGTTAGCAAACACATTATTAGTAACATTTACCAAAGGAAGATTAATAATTTCTGAAGCGTTTTTGCCTTTGTTTATTGTTGAATAAATCACTTCAACAATGCCTGCTTCTCCCACCGAAATTAGTGTGGAGGAATTATCCTCAGCCAAAATATCTGCTGCTGTCAAGGTCGAGTTAACTAAAGGAAATGCAAAATCTGGGTTCCATTCCGATTCTGCTAGTTTCGAAAAATCATCGCGTTTGCATCCCACTTGAGAAAAAAGCATTGGCCAAACGAGAATGAATAGCAAGGGTTTTCTAAACATCTTTTTTGTATTTTTTCTAAATCTACTTCGATTATTTATACAAAAAATTAGTTAATTCAAAATTAATTGAACAATGCTAATTGCTTGTTTAGTAGGGTGAAAGATTTCCGATGGTGAATACAATGACCATATTTAATCAATGCATCTCGATGTAACACAGTTCCATATCCCATATTCCTATCCCAACAATATTCTGGATGGTTTTTATGGAGCATTTCCATTTCTTCGTCACGATGTGTTTTAGCTAAAACAGAAGCAGCCGCAATTGAAAGGAATTTCGCATCACCACCAATAATTGAATTGTGTTCGATATCTGGGTACTTTTTAAACCGGTTGCCATCGATTAACAAAAATTCAGGGATGGGTTTTAACTGTGAAATTGCGCGATGCATTGCAAGAAATGATGCTTGAAGAATGTTAATTGTATCAATTTCATCCACACTGGCTCTTCCAATTGCCCAAGCTATGGATTCATTCTCAATAATTATTCGAAGTTCATCTCTTCGTTTGCGGCTCAATTGTTTAGAATCGTTTAAAAATGGATGATGGAAGTCCTTGGGAAGGATCACAGCTGCCGCAACAACAGGACCAGCAAGACAACCACGCCCTGCTTCATCTACTCCCGCCTCAATTTTATCGGACAAAAAGCAAGATTGAAGTTTTGAATCTTTCATGCAGCTAAAAATAGTATTTGTAGTGTTTAATCGGTACAATTTATTACTTTGGGTTTTTATTTCAGTATGAAACAGTTCGTATCGTTAATATTATTTCTTGTATTTAATGTGCAAATTTCAGCACAATGCACAAGTTGTTCAATAAATCCAACATGCACAGTGAGCCCTTTAGCGCCGGCACTTTGTCCAGAAGTACTTCCCAATGCATCGCAAGGAATAGCCTACGATACCGATGTTACTTTTTTTATTCCTCAACAATTCGATAACGGAGGGATTGCCGTTACCCTTTCTCAAATTACCATTACGTCAATTTCAGGACTTCCAAGCGGGCTAACTTGGACTGCTAGTGAAGCTGACAATATTTACGATATTACCTCCGATCCCCTAACACAAAGAGGCTGCGTTAAAATATGTGGAATTCCTGATGCCATTGGTTCATACACAATTGCAGTAAATGTTATTGCTGCAGTTTCGGCACCTATTTCTACTACTGCTCCGCAAACATTTACGATTCCCTTACTCGTTCTTCCTGGTACAGGGGGTAATTCTGGTTTTACTTTCGATCCTGTTTCGGGATGCGATTCGCTTGAGGTTAATTTTGAAGCATTGATTACCAGTTCAACACAGCCAGTTGGTTATGTGTGGGATTTTGGAAATGGCAATACATCAACTGAAATGATTCCCGAAACTCAGCTTTATGCACTGCCCGATACCTATGTTGTAAATCTTCAAACGAATTTTCTCGATTATGTGCTCGAAAGTGTGACTTTTAATGTAACTGGTTCCAACTGGTGCGGCGATATTGAAGAACCTTCCATCCCTTTTATTGGAACATGCACTGGTTCGCCCGATGTATACTTCCAATTAACCATAGGTTCTTCCACACAACAAAGTTCAACAATCGACAATACAACAACTTTCTCTCTAACAGGCCTTCAATATGTGATTAATGAACCTGTTTTCGGTTTCACTTTTTTCGATGAAGATGTTGTTACTTCGAATGATGACTTGGGTTCGACCATTCTTCAGATTTCTGCTCCCGGCACGTATAATTTCAATACAAGTCAAGGATATGGAAGCTATACCATTGGAACTCAAATTGGATTGTCGTTTACAAATTCAGATACGTTAATTGTGTTCGATTCGCCGGATTCGCCAATCATTTCCTATTCAGATACTTCAATTTGCTTGGGCGATTCAGTTTTGCTTTCTGTCGATTCAAGTAATTTTCATCAATGGTATTTCAATGGGGAACAGCTATTTGGGGCAAATGGAACTTCCATTTATACTTCTGATCCGGGATTGTATCAAGTAGAAATTCGTTCGGATGGTGGATGTGGAACTTTCTCACCTGAAATTGAAATTCAGGTTTTCCAAAATCCCGATTCCCCAACGATTTTTTTTAATCCTATCAACAACAAATTACTTTATAATGCTGGTCCTGGCTTTAATTGGATGTGGTATTTAGATGGAATTGCTATTGAGAACAGTAATAATTTAACATCAATTCAACCCGAAGTTGAAGGGAATTATAGCGTCATTGTTGAGAATTTAGAAGGATGTTCAGCAGTTTCGGCTAATTATCCATATGTTTTTGTTGGCATCAATGAAACAACTCGTGCATTCAATTTCTCTCTCTATCCTCAGCCTTGGAATAATGGACCACTCTACTTGGAAGGTGTTTTAGATCCTGCCCAATTTAACATATTGGATGTTTCGGGAAGAATCGTTTTTTCTACCTTTTTGCAAGGAAATCATCTGCAACAATTCCAAATCCCGACGCTTTCTGCAGGTCTATATTTTATTAAAATAGCCAGCCAAGATAAAGCGGCAACTCGCTTGTTTGTTGTTAAATAGTGTCCATGAATTTATAGCCTACGCTTCGAATCGAAAAGAAAAATTCGGGTTCGCGTGGATTCTTCTCAAAGTACTTTCTAAAAGCTAGAATGTAATTGTCAATGGTACGAGTAGATGGAAAAATATCGTAGCCCCAAACTTTTTCAAGTATTTGTTTGCGAGATACAACCTCGCCTTTTCGATCAATAAGTAATTTCAATAATTGTATTTCCTTTTTTGTCAGCGTAATGTTTTCCCCTCGAAATGTGCTTATAGTGTATTGCGCAAAGTCAATTTTATTCTCACCAAAATGATACGAATGAAGTTCGGAGCTTTTAACTGATCGATCGAGGCCTCTTTTTATCAAAGACTGAACCCGTAATAATAATTCTTCCAGATTAAATGGTTTTGCAAGATAATCGTCCGCCCCAAGCTTCAATCCTAAAACACGATCAGAACTTGTATTTTTAGCTGTTAGAAAAATAATCGGGAGCTCCTGATTTTCAAGCCGAATACTCTCGCAAACGGCAAAGCCATCCAACAGCGGAAGCATCACATCTAAAATTGCCAAATTGTAATGCGCCTGCTTTGTTTTTTCCAACGCCGCTTTCCCATCTAATACAGAGTCAACATGATATCCTTCGAGCTCAAGATTCAACTCAATGAGTTCTCTCAAACTCTCCTCATCCTCTGCCAATAAAATTCGATAAGCCATAGTACAAAGTAACAGGAATCCTTACCAAATTACAATGAATCGTTCAATTGTATCAAATCTAAATGATTAAATTCGCTCAATAATTTAATGTATTGACCCAATACAATTCGTTTATGATTTCGAGTTTTAAAAATTTCAAATTGAAAACCCTGCTTATTTTTTGCTCAATCCTATTTTCAACGTTCATTCATGCACAGCGAAATTGCGGTACAATGGAAGCTTATTCGAATGCTCTTCAATTGAATCCTGAATTGGCATCGAATAGAGAGAATATGGAAGGGCAAATACGTCAATGGGTTGCAACTCAAAGCAACTCAACCCGATCGGTTATTACAATTCCTGTTGTTGTGCATGTTATCTACAATACTTCGGAAC
>JBIPLZ010000234.1:0-4156 GCA_044369395.1 Flavobacteriales bacterium
CGATTTTGGAATTGCCATGCGTGCCACAGGAAATTCCGAATCGATGGTGAATGCCATGGGTGTGAATACCAATCGAATGAAAATTATTGGATTGGGATTAGCCAATGCGCTTACCGCCTTGAGTGGCAGTATTGTGGCTCAGTTCCAACAGTTTTCGGACATTAACATGGGCATTGGTATCGTTATTTTTGGATTGGGTGCAGTCATGATTGGCGAAACAACCATGGATTTAATAAAAAAGCAGGGCATTATTTGGCGGATTTTTGGAGTGCTTTTCGGCTGTGTTATTTTTCGATTAATCATCGCGTTCACTCTGGCTTCGGGCGCCGACCCCAATCTCCTTAAGTTAATTACCGCTCTGGTTGTCTTGGTTTTTGTGAGTATTCCCCAATTAAAAAAAAGGAGGTCCGATGCTTGAAATCAACGACATAAATCTAACATTTCACGAGGGTACTTCGCGAGAAGTGAAAGCGCTAAAGCATGTAAATCTTGCCATTGAAAAAGGATCTTTTACCCTTTTACTTGGTTCGAATGGTTCGGGTAAATCGACACTGTTAAACATCCTTGCGGGAACACTATTTCCCAATTCGGGAACAATCATGCTCGATGGCAAGGAATTACAATCTACACAAGCCTATCGCAGAAGTCCGTTCATAGCAAGAGTTTTCCAAAATCCCACCTTAGGAACAGCACCCGATTTAACCTTAATCGATAATTTCCGCATCGCTTCGATACGAACCCAATCCAAAGGCTTAAAAATTGGAATCAATGTTGCTTTTCGTAAGAAAGTCGCCGAGCATGTTAGCATCCTAAACCTAGGCCTCGAAAATCGTTTGGATCAACTCATGGGAAGTTTCTCCGGTGGTCAACGACAAGCCCTTTCGTTACTCATGGCCACATTCGACACGCTCGATTTACTGCTGCTCGATGAGCCCACCGCTGCGCTTGACCCACGCTCCGCAGAGCTTGTTCTTAACCTAGCCAATCGCATTATCAAAGAAAAAAACCTCACGGCTATCATGGTCACGCACGAGCTCCAGCATTGCATCAAAGTGGGCGATCGCATCATCCAGCTCGATCAAGGGGAAGTTATTCGGGATATCGCTGGTCAGCAGAAGTCATCTCTAAGATTAGAGGATGTTTTTGCTTGGTTTGCTTAGGAAACAATGTAATTTGAAACAATCCTTTTGAAAAAATAATAATACAGAAGGGAGATAAGAATTGAACTAAAGTTGCCAATTAAGAAGTAATCATTCTTAATGTCCTGATTGTCCTTGAAACGTGTACCTAATTTAATGGTGCCAAAAACAATCAGAATTGGAGCAAAACCTTGAACTAATCCAATCGTGATTATGAATCGTTCCATGATTCCCTTAAATGTAGATAAGTCAAGGAAAAGGAATTTTTGCATCTTATTCGATGTATCGACATCTCCTTCAGTGCTATTGTTTGCTTCATGAAAACTAAAGTAAACTTTCAAATAGTTAAACCACGTAACATTTACTAATAACTCTCCAACAAGAAAGAGTCCAAGGAAAATGATCACTTTAGTCATTTGTCAGGCATTAATTTTTAGAATCAATTTCTTGCATAAAGTGTATTCTTCTATATTCAAACTTTTCTTTCTTCTCCAAGAACTTGAGATATTCATGTTCAAATTTTCAGCAATTTCTTGGTAGCTTTTATTTAATAAAAACATACTAACAATAACATATTCTTTTGATTTCCAGCTATCAATAAAGCTCTCTAGAAGTTTAAAGAGATCATTAACTATATCAAAGGATTCGCTTTTTTTATTGGATGAAACGAGGAATCTACTTTTGCTCTTTTTTAGTTCATTTAAACTTTTTCTAGCGGTCGTTAAGCCCTCTCCAAGCATTTCGTATGCAGAGTTTCTGTTTATTTGAGTCTCAATTTCACCAACATGAAGAACATACCTTAATTTAATTGCATAGTTGTTTTTTATTATTTCTTCTTCCATAGCAATCATAATTTGAAATGCATTTTGACTTGTTTTTATCACTCCCTGAAATTCGTCACCAAGCGTAATTGTTAATGGTGACACTATCGATTTCGCCCATTTAAGATTTATAAAGCCAACGAGCTTTTTGAAATCAAGCAGGATTTCCTTTGAATTACCTTTTCTGCTTTTAATGATATCAGCCATTAATATTGGATACTCCATAATTTGCATATATAGCGCAAATGTATTCATTTTGCATAAATAGCGCAAATGTTTTGTGCAAAACACCAGATGAATATATACTTTCATAACATCACCCAAAATTACCATCTCTTGATAATCATCCTTTTGCGCCTGATGCAAAAAGATTGTGTGTGACGCAATACCCTCAGAATCCAAACGTCTTCATGTCTAGAAAACAAATATGAATCCTTATTGTTACATTTGCCTCCATAATACACTTTCATGAACATTATCCCCGGTGAATTGCTTGCTCAAATTGAAACGCCCAACGATTTGCGCCGCTTCAAAGAAGACGATCTTATTCAGATCTGCAACGAGTTACGTCAATACATCATTGATATTGTTTCTGTAAAAGGAGGTCACTTCGGTGCAAGCCTCGGTACGGTTGAACTTTCCGTTGCTTTGCACTATGCCTTCAACACGCCCGACGACCAATTGGTTTGGGATGTGGGGCATCAGGCTTATGGCCACAAATTGTTAACTGGGCGACGAGAAGTATTTCATACCAATCGTATTTATGGTGGTATCAGTGGTTTCCCGAAACGGAAAGAAAGTGAATACGATGCTTTTGGTGTAGGTCATAGTTCTACGTCCATCTCGGCTGCCTTGGGTATGGCGGTTGCATCTCAAATTAAGGGAGATACAAGCCGTCAACATATTGCCGTTATTGGCGATGGCGCTTTAACAGGCGGAATGGCTTTCGAGGCAATGAATAATGCGGGTGCTCAAGGCAATAATATGCTTGTTATTTTGAATGATAACTGCATGTCGATTGATCCCAATGTGGGCGCTCTGAAAGAATACTTAACCGACATCACAACGTCGCATACCTACAATAAGGTAAAAGACGAGGTTTGGAATTTATTAGGAAAGATTTCGAAGTTTGGTCCCAATGCCCAAGCCATTGTGCAAAAAGTGGAGAATGCCGTTAAAAGCGCGGTGCTTCAACAAAGCAATTTATTCGAATCGTTCAACTTCCGGTATTTTGGTCCGGTCGATGGGCACGATGTTAATCGCTTGGTGCAGGTAATGAATGACCTAAAGGATATTCCCGGTCCGAAATTGTTGCACGTTTTAACAGTAAAAGGTAAGGGCTATAAGTTGGCCGAAGAAGATCAAACCCTTTGGCATGCTCCCGGATTGTTCAATAAGGATACGGGCGAAATCATTAAATCGCCAAAGAAAGGACCTGAACCTCCTAAATACCAAGATGTTTTTGGGCATACTTTGGTGGAGTTAGCAAACGACGATAAACGTATTGTGGGTGTTACACCAGCTATGCCTTCGGGATGCTCGCTCAATATCATGATGAAAGAAATTCCCGATCGTGCATTCGATGTCGGTATTTGCGAGCAACATGCTGTTACCTTTTCGGCGGGCATGGCAACCCAAGGGCTTATTCCTTTTTGTAATATTTACAGTACGTTTATGCAACGCGCATACGATCAGGTTATTCACGATGTGGCTTTGCAAAATCTGCATGTGGTGTTTTGTCTCGATCGGGGTGGTTTGGCTGGGGCCGATGGTCCTACGCATCATGGAGCATACGATATAGCATATATGCGCTGCATTCCTAACATGATTGTTTCTGCGCCCATGAATGAAGAGGAATTACGCAACCTCATGTTTACTGCTTACAAAACCCCAGCACCGTTCAGTATCCGTTACCCACGTGGGAATGGTGTTATGGTGGATTGGAAACAACCTTTCCAACTATTGGAAATTGGAAAAGGAAGAACTTTGCGCAAAGGAAATGACATTGCTATTTTAAGCATTGGGCACATGGGCAACTTGGCCATGGATGCCGTAAATCGCCTGGTGAACGAAGGCGTTGATGTTGGTTTTTACGATATGCGTTTTGTGAAACCCATTGATGAAGACTTGCTGCATGAAATTTTTAAATCGACCAGTTCCATCATTACCGTTGAAGACGGCTGTGTGCAAGGTGGT
>JBIPLZ010000235.1:0-4151 GCA_044369395.1 Flavobacteriales bacterium
GCAAGGGCATTCGGGAAACACTATTTACAATCGAAAAAAACTTCACCGTTCAACCAGGCACTTCTCAACAAGTAGCCATTAAATAATGCATATGGAAGAATTTACTTTTACTGATCAGAATGACACTCGCTCAGGATTTGGAGCTGGATTGCTAGAATTAGGTCGAAGCAATCCGCAGGTTGTTGCTTTATGCGCCGATTTAATTGGATCGCTCAAAATGGATGCGTTTGTAAAAGAATTTCCTGAACGTTTCTTTCAATCTGGAATCGCTGAAGCGAACATGATTGGCATGGCAGCCGGAATGACCATTGGAGGTAAAATTCCTTTTACAGGGACATTTGCCAACTTTTCTACTGGCAGGGTGTATGATCAAATTCGTCAGAGTGTTGCTTATTCGGGTAAAAATGTAAAAATCTGTGCTTCACATGCGGGATTAACTTTGGGAGAAGATGGCGCAACGCATCAAATCTTGGAAGATATTGGGCTTATGAAAATGTTACCTCACATGGTCGTAATTAATCCGTGCGATTACAACCAAACCAAAGCGGCGACTATCGCCATTGCGAGTTACGAAGGTCCTGTTTATTTGCGTTTTGGCCGTCCAAAGGTTCCAAATTTCACTCCTGCTGATCAGGTTTTTGAGATTGGAAAAGCTGTGATTTTAAAAGAAGGAAAAGATGTAAGTATTTTTGCAACAGGCCATTTGGTTTGGAAAGCATTGAAAGCGGCCGAAGAATTATGGAAGAAGGGAATCGATGCTGAAGTAATAAATATTCATACCATTAAACCTCTCGATGAAGCGGCAGTCATTGCTTCGGTTAGTAAAACGGGATGCGCCGTTTCGGCCGAAGAACATCAACGCAACGGAGGTTTAGGTGATAGTATCGCTCAGGTGTTGTCAAGAACTCTTCCTCGTCCATTGGAAATGGTTGCTGTAAATGATAGCTTCGGCGAAAGCGGAACACCAGAAGAATTGATGGTAAAATACGGATTAGAAACAGCAGACATTGTAAAAGCTGCAGAATCCGCAATTCGCAGGCGCTAAACATTTCGGATTTACTAACCGGAGCTAAACATGGAAGAACACAGCGACCGGGAAATACTTGAATTATTTGCGCAAGCCGCAAGTCGCAATCGTGCGTTCAATATGCTCGTCGTTCAATATCAACAAAGGCTTTATTGGCATATTCGAAAAATGGTACTCAACCACGACGATGCCGACGATTTGTTGCAGAATGTTTTCATCAAAGCATTCAAAGCCCTCGATAATTTCAGAGAAGACTCGAAGATTTACACTTGGCTATATAAAATTGCAACAAACGAATGCATTACATTCCTTAATTCGAAAAAGAAACGATTTACCATTCCGATGGTAGATGTGGAACACCAGCTTGCTCAAAATCTGGAAACCGATGTTTTTTTTAGTGGCGATCGAATCCAAATGAAATTACAACAAGCCATTTTAACCTTACCCGAAAAACAACGATTGGTTTTCAATTTGAAATATTTTGAAGAAATGAAATACGAGGAAATGTCCGAAATATTGGGCACTTCCGTGGGTGCTTTAAAAGCCTCATTTCACCATGCCGTAAAAAAGATTGAAGAATTTATCAAACGCGATTAAACCAAAATAGACATTAAGCATCAGAAGCACAACATGAAAACGGAAGAAACATCGGAATTTGATTTTGAAGGAATGCCAAAGGAGAATCCATTTACGGTTCCTGCTGATTACTTCGATCGCTTTCCGACAAACATTGCTGAACGCATTCATGAAGAAAACAAGGTGAAGAATTTGCCCCTGTTTTTGCGTCCATCATCACTCGCAGCAGCAGCAGTTTTTCTTATTATTGCGGGAGTTTTAGGGTATCGTTATTTCATTGGCTCAACGAATGAACTGACCAACGAAGAAATTTCAACGTATGTTTCCCAAGAAGGAATTATTGATGAAGTGGAAGTGGACGAACTGATTGAAAATCCACATTTCGCTCTAAATTCGGATTCCATAACCTATCAAAAATACGATACCGAAAAAACCGAAATTCAAAACTATTTACTCGAAGAAGGAATCGAGGATTCAGATATTATTAACGAACTCTAATTCAACAATCATGAGATCCGCTATTATCATTTTATTATTCAGCTTGAGCATTCAATCCATTGCTCAGAAAGACAGAGTGCGCGATCGAATCAAATCACAACGCATCGCTTTCATCACCGATCGTCTTTCTCTCAGTTCAGAAGAAGCGCAGAAGTTTTGGCCCGTTTACAATCAATACACCGATGAACTGGAAAGTATCAAAAAAGAGATGAATAAACTTCGTCGTTCCACCAACGAAAATTTGAAAAATCTTAGTGAAAAAGAAATTGAAAAAGCATTGGATGACGATATTGCAAGCCAGCAAAAAATGGCTGATGTACATCGCCGTTTTCAAGCTGATTTAAAGAAAGTGATTACCGTTCGAAAAATTGCTCAACTATACAAAGCAGAACACGATTTTAAATTAACCTTGCTCAAGCGCGTGGGCGAAAAGGGGAGACCAGGCCCACCTCCTCCACCAGAAGATGAAATGTAAGCATTTTGAACCATCGCAAAATGAAAGAGCGCTTTTCGAATATATTCGATGGCGCTTTTTTATTTATGTCTGTGGGGAACCAGAAAAGTAGATTATAAATTATCGTATCCCCAACCACTCCATGGCAGTTCCACTGAGCAATCGCTCTTTATCTTGATCCGATAATTGCATGTTTTTAATTAAAGATCCCGGCACATCTTCTCCCAAAGGAAACGGATAATCGGAGCCCAGAGCAATGCGATCTACTCCGGCAAAATCAATCAAATACCGCAACGCAGCCTCGTCATGAACCAAGCTATCGAAGTATAAACGATCGAGGTATTTTTCGGGAGAAAAAGCATTGTCGATAGCAACCAAATCTGGGCGACAATCAAAACCGTGTTTGATACGCCCCAATGTAAGCGGGAAAGAGCCGCCACCATGAGCAAAAGCGACACGAAGCTTTGGTAATCGTTCGAATATCCCTCCAAAAATCATCGAACAAATAGCACGCGAGGTCTCGGCGGGCATCCCAACCAACCATGGCAACCAATAACGTTGGATATCTTTCTGTCCAAACATTTCCCAAGGATGAACAAATATGGCTGCTCCCAATTCTTCTGCCGCTTGAAAAATCTCGAAAAATTCGGGTTCATTCAAATTCATCTGATTCACATTGCTTCCAATTTGAATACCCGCCATGCCCAATTGCTTCATGCAGCGTTCAAGCTCCTTAATAGCAAGTTTTGGCGATTGCATCGGAATGGTACCCAATCCAATAAAGCGATCGGGATATTGGTTCACAATTCCAGCAATATGATCATTCAAAAATTCAGAGACCGCTAAGGCATCTTCTCCTTTTGCCCAATACGAAAACATAACAGGCACGGTACTCAAAACCTGAACATGCACTCCATGATGATTGCACTCTTGAATGCGCGCAGCGGGATCCCAACAATTGTCTTGCACCTCTCTGAAAAACTGGTCGTCTTTCATCATACGCGCACAACACGGCTTATGATGATCCAAATGAATAAATCCTCCATACCCAAATCGTTCTTTGAAATTGGGAATGTGCTCTGGTAAAATATGGGTGTGTATGTCGATGGTTTTCACGTAAATGTTGATTTGAAAATTTGAAAATTTGAAGATTTGAGAATGACTAAAAATGAACGTAGGTGATCCATCTTCAAATTACCTCATCTTCAAATTTTCAAATCTCTTATGGTTTCTCCATCACCGTTCCACATTGCTTGCAGGTGCGCAAATGTTCGTCGGAATAAAAGGATTGCATGACAGGTGGTAAATTTTTCACTATGTCGCCAACATGCAATTGCGTTTCGTGAAGTTTGTTTCCACAGTTCTCACAAAACCACATGAACGAATCCAATATCGTTTCTGGACGCACAAGTTCTATTACCAATCCAACGGTGTTTTCAGGTCGTTGGGGAGAATGTGGTGTTTTTCCCGGAAGCATAAAAATATCGCCTTCGTTAATGGGAATATCAACCGGTTTTCCATCCTCCATGATTTTTAACACCATGTTTCCCTCGAGCTGAAAGTAAAACTCTTCGGTCTCATTGTAATGGTAATCTT
>JBIPLZ010000236.1:0-4134 GCA_044369395.1 Flavobacteriales bacterium
CATTCAACGTTACACTAAAAATGTAACCATACTTTATGATGGAGATCCTGCTGGAATAAAAGCATCATTCCGCGGACTCGATATGATATTGGAACAAGGAATGAATGTAAAAGTGGTCCTTTTCCCTGAAGGTGAAGATCCAGATTCCTTCTCTAAAAACAATTCTCCCGTATTTGTCAAAGAGTATATTCGAAAAGAAGCGAAAGATTTCATTGAATTTAAAACTTCGGTGCTTCAAACAGAAGCTCAAGGAGATCCCATTCGAACGGCCGAAATGATTCGGGAAATAATCCATTCTCTTTCGCTTATTCCGGATCCGCTTCTTCGTTCTCTATACATTCGAAAATGTTCCGCCTTATTGGACATGGCTGAGCAAACCTTGATTCAAGAACTCAATAAACAAGTACGAACTGCCCGAAAAAAAACGGAACGCTTTAATGCTCCAGAACCCGAATCAATTCCAGACGATTTTTGGTTAGATGAATCGGAGAGCTCTTCAAATAAATCCGATGAGAATTTAATTTTACCGAGTTCGGGCGCTTCTCAAGAAGCAGATATTGTGCGCATTTTAATACGATTCGCAAACAGAACAATCATTTTCCAATCGCAAGATGAAGATGGAAGTCCTCAAGAAATCCAACTACGTGTTGGCGATTTCATTCTTCAAGAATTGATTATGGATGAACTCATTCCGCTTCAACCCATCTTAAACAAGATCTTTTTGCATTTTAATAATGTTGGCGAGAATGACTACCCGGAAGAAAACTTTTTTCTTCATCATGAGGATTCCGAGATCTCGATAAAGGCAATTGATTTAACAAGTAACCCACATATTCTCAGTGAAAACTGGAAAGAAAAACATCAAATTTATATTGAAGACGAAGAAAAGCAGCTTCGAAAAATGGCATTAAGCGCAGTTTATTCATATAAATTACGTCGAGTTTTAAGCATGGTAGATGAAGTAAATGCTCGTTTAAAACTGCCTTTGTCTGACGAAGAAATGATGATGGAGGTAGAACAATACATGCTTTTGCAAAAAGCCAAAATGGAACTTTCGAATCAATTGTCGTATGTGATTCTATAGTATCCTAAATTATTTATTAAAAATCAATTCGAGAAAATAAAAAAAGGCAGACTATTTTGAATAATAGCCTGCCTTTTGAGTAAATTATTTATTGTTTACATAGAAAGAATAATCTCCTTTTGCTTAACAATTTTCCTCAAGTTAATAAGTGCATAACGCATTCTTCCTAAGGCAGTATTGATACTTACATTGGTAAAAGCTGCGATTTCTTGGAAACTCATGTCAGCATAATGTCTTAGAATCAAGACCTCCTGTTGTTCCGCTGGAAGTTCTACAATTAACTTTTTCACATCTTCAAGAATTTGTTCTTGAATCAGCTTCTCTTCAACATTATCATCTTCGATTCGAAGGGTACGAAAAATATCAAAATCATCTTTCGTTTGAACTACAGGAATTCTCTTGGCTTTGCGGAAATGATCAATGCTTATATTATGAGCAATACGCATTACCCAAGGCAAGAACTTTCCCTCCTCATTATAATTCCCAGATTTTAATGTGTGGATAACCTTAACAAACACATCTTGAAATAGGTCTTCAGCCAATTCACTGTCTTTAACCAACATTCTAATATAGGTAAAGACTTTTTTCTGATGGCGTGTTACCAATTCAGATAATGATTCTTCGTGACCGTTAATGTAGTTGCGGACCAACTCCTGATCCTGAACCTGAGCTAAACGCATAGTGACCTCCTTTTTTAAATTGGTTAGACTAATCTTAAAAAGTAGAGGTTGTTGCTATAGGCGCTTATTTTTGGTTGAAATAGTATGTAGTTAAAAAAGAGCATTTAACTTTTGCTCTCTTACAAAGTAAATAAAGGTTTTTGATAAAAACAAATTTGATTTGATAATTTTGCAAATATCTTACAGATGCCAAAACTAACTCTCGATCAAATCGATCCCCGAACCACCATATATATAAAAGGTGCACGCGTTCATAATCTAAAGAATGTTGATGTTGCTATTCCTCGAAATAAACTGGTAGTTATTACCGGCTTGTCGGGCTCTGGCAAATCATCACTCGCCTTTGATACACTTTATGCCGAAGGGCAAAGAAGGTATGTAGAAAGCTTGAGTTCTTACGCACGTCAGTTTTTAGGACGAATTAACAAGCCTGATGTTGATTTTATCCAAGGAATTTCTCCCGCTGTTGCCATCGAACAAAAAGTAAATTCAACCAATCCAAGATCTACTGTTGGAACTTCTACAGAAATCTACGATTACATGAAGTTGCTTTTTGCAAGAATCGGGCAAACATTTTCGCCTGTTTCGGGTGAATTGGTTACCCGATTTACCTCTTCAGATGTTGTCGATTTTATCAATACACAAAACCAGGG
This sequence comes from Flavobacteriales bacterium, assembly GCA_044369395.1. GTDB lineage: Bacteria > Bacteroidota > Bacteroidia > M30B66 > M30B66 > CALQRR01. The sequence continues at coordinate 2,418 of JBIPLZ010000236.1, forward strand.
TGATCGTATTTCATTATATGCACCTCTGAACAATGAGCGTTTCGAAAACACTCCTGAGAAATTATCCCTGTTAAGACAACTCGGATTTTCGAGACTTCGGATAGATAATGAATTGAAGCGCATTGAAGATTGGGAACAACTATCTGATTCACTTAACAATAAATCATTGGAGTTGCTTATCGATCGATTTGTTGTTAATCAGGAGGATGAAGACAACAATAGCCGAATCTCAGATTCAGTTCAAACTACCTTCTATGAAGGGAATAACGAATGTATTGTTGAAGTTGTAAAAGCCGATGGAACTATCATTACCAAACGGATGAATAATCGATTTGAGGTTGATGGGATCGTTTTTGAAGAGCCTAGTGTTCATCTTTTTAGTTTCAACAATCCCTTTGGCGCTTGCAAAACATGCGAAGGTTTCGGTACCGTCATAGGAATCGACGAGGGTTTAGTTGTTCCGGATAAAAGTCTGTCTGTTTATGAAGGCTGCGTTGCTCCTTGGAAAGGAGAGAAAATGGGCGAATGGCGAGATGCTTTTGTGAAACACGCCATGAAAGTCGATTTTCCTGTGCATCGCGCTTATTACGATTTAGATGAGGTTCAACTAGATCAACTTTGGAATGGAACACCCTACGCCGAAGGAATAAATCCATTCTTCAAAATGGTTGAGGAGCAGACTTTTAAAATCCAATACCGAGTTATGCTCTCTCGATACCGTGGAAAAACAACCTGCCCTAATTGCAAAGGCACTCGTCTTCGAATGGATGCGGGTTATGTGCAAGTTGGCGGAAAAAATATCATCGAACTGGTTTTAATGCCTATTGATAAAATCCGTGTGTTTTTTGACAACATTCAACTTAACGAGTATCAAAAGAAAGTGGCGAACCGCGTTCTTATTGAAATACAAAGTCGTTTAAGTTTCCTGTGCGATGTTGGACTTGGCTATTTAACACTCAATAGACTTTCATCTAGTCTTTCGGGAGGAGAAAGCCAACGAATTAACTTAGCAACTTCAATTGGTTCTGCGCTTGAAGGCTCTCTCTATGTATTGGATGAACCAAGTATCGGACTTCACTCACGTGATACAGAACGATTAATTACCATATTAAAACGATTACGAGATTTAGGAAACACAGTCATTGTTGTTGAACACGATGAGGACATCATGAAAGCGGCCGATTTAATTATCGATATGGGCCCAGAAGCAGGAAGCCAAGGCGGAGAAGTGGTTTTTCAAGGTGTTCATGCTGACTTAATTTCCGCAGGTAATAGTTTAACTGCTGATTACCTCACTGGAAGAAAAGAAATTGCATTGCCAGCAAAACCAAGAAAATGGAACCAATCCATTCAAATAAAAGGAGCAAGACATAACAACCTAAAGAGTATCGATGTAACATTTCCATTAGGTATTATGACAGTTATTTCGGGTGTTTCTGGCTCAGGAAAAAGCTCTTTAGTAAATCGAATTCTGTATCCTTCGCTTAAAAAAATGTTTGAAGGACATTCGGAACAAACAGGGCAATTCGATCGACTCGAAGGAGACTACAGAACCGTTGGAGCTGTTGAATACATCGATCAGAATCCAATCGGAAAATCGAGTCGAAGCAATCCTGTAACCTATGTAAAAGCATACGATGAGATTCGTGCTGTATTTTCATTACAAGCATTGGCCAAGACGCGAGGTTACAAACCCACAGCTATTTACTTTAATGTA
>JBIPLZ010000237.1:0-4129 GCA_044369395.1 Flavobacteriales bacterium
AAACGAGCGTATCAAACTGTCAGCGTAGCTCGTATTGCCATTCAAGTAGAAAAATCCTCAGGAGATCAAACTTCAAGTGCTCGTTCTGGAAATTCAACTTCTCCAAAACAATTAGCTACCGATATCCGATTTAATAAAAAACGCATTAGTGAACTAGAAGAAATTAACCAATCGCCTTTCTTGTTTTCAGGAGCTTTCTTTTTATTGTCATCTCTCGCTCCTTTGAGTTTAATCCTGCTCTTGTTCATTCGCCGCCGCGATAAAGAACGTTCTTCCAATAGTTCTTTCTACCGGATGAAAGGTGCAGGAAGTGTTGCACAAAAACGAATGAAACGTGCGGGTGAATTGCTCAAAGAAAACAAAAAAGATGCGTTTTATGATGAAGTGTTTTTTGCATTGTATGGCTATTTATCCGACAAACTTCAAATTCCTTCTGCTGAATTATCACGAACAACTATTTCGAAGTATATGCAAGAACGCAGCATGCCTGAAGCGGATTTAACAGAATTGATTCGATTGCTCGATGCCTGCGAGTTTGCTCGATTTGCTCCAGATGCTGATTCAGGTATGCAGCAAGTTTACAACGATTCAATTGCATTATTAACGCGTACCGAAAATTACCTAAAGTCATGAGGAATATCTTTTTGTTCTTGTTTCTGATTCAATGTTGTTTGGTATACTCAGCCAATCCAGAACAGATGTTCGAAGCCGCTGATAAATCATATATTCAGGGTGATTACAAAGCCGCTGTTTTAAAGTACGAACAAATTCTGTCCGAAAATAAAGTCTGTAATACTGAATTGTATTACAATTTAGGTAACGCATATTTTAAACTCACCGATTATCCCAATGCAATTCTAAATTATGAACGTGCATTAAAATTAAATCCAAACGATGAGGATATTCGCTTTAATATCAATTTAACTAATTCTCGTATAGAAGATAAAATAGAAACGGTTCCAGAACTTTTTTACAAGCGTTGGTTTGTATCAATCCGACAAATGGCTTCCGCTGATGTTTGGGGGATCGTGTTTATTGTTTCCTTGTTTATTTGTGCAGCATGTTTTTTTCTCTATGTTTTAGGTAAAGCGATTGTATTAAGAAAATTTGGATTTTATTCGGGTTTGGTCATGTTTGTATGCTCATGTTTGTTTCTAAGTTTGGGTATTTCGATGTACAATCAACAAACAAATCATAACCAAGCCATTATTTTTTCGGGTAGTGTTCCCGTTAAAAGTTCTCCAGTGGATAGTGGAACAAGTTTGTTTGTAATTCACGCAGGAACCAAAGTAAATCTCATTGATGAATTAGGCGATTGGGTGAAAATTCAATTGGCCGACGGAAATGAAGGTTGGCTTCCATTATCCGATTTAGAACGTATTTAAGTCACTTATTAGAGCTCATCTTTTGTTCCTTACACATGTAATAATCATTGTCTATCTGTCACTAAAACGCTAAACCCGACAGACGCTCTTCCGTAAACCAAACTACTCATCACAGTTTGAAACGGAGAGCCAATGAAAACAAATTTTACATTATTCAACTTAAGGGGGATTGCAAAGTGGGCGAAGTTGATTTTAGCGTTAATCGCTTTCATTACAAATACTCAAATCTCTCAAGCACAGTCTTCTCGATTTAATAATTGGTATTTTGGAAATACTGCAGGTGTGTCTTTCGCAAGTGGATCGCCTGTAGCATTAACCAATGGTCAATTATCAACAACCGAAGGATGTGCTTCAATCTCGGATGCTTCCGGGAATCTTATGTTCTATACAAATGGAATTTCTGTTTGGAATAGAAATCACTTAGTTATGTCGAATGGTACCGGTTTATTGGGCCATACATCATCAACACAATCTGCAATTATTGTTCAGAAGCCGCTTAGCACAAACATCTATTACATTTTTACAGCTGATGCCGACGTAGGTGCAAATGGCATTCGTTATTCGGAAGTTAACATGAGTCTCGCAGGTGGATTAGGTGCTGTAACTGCAACTAAAAACGTTCTACTTCGCACACCTTCATCCGAAAAATTAACAGCTGTTCGTCACTGCAATAACCGCGATTTATGGATAGTTTCTCATGATTGGAGTAGCAATGGATTTCGGACTTGGTTAGTTACACCAACTGGAGTAAACACTACACCCGTAACGAGTTCTGCGGGAACTGTTATTAATGGTATCAATCAATCGGCATATGGCCAATTGAAATCTAATTCAGATGGAAATAAACTTCTTGCCGGATATTATGGACTTACAGGAGGCGGAATTAATAAGTTTGAACTTTACGATTTCAATAATTCAACGGGAGTAGTTAGTAACGCCATAACACTTTCCACCGAAACGGGGGCTTATGGGTGTGAGTTTTCGCCCAATGGACGAATTGCTTATGGAGGAACCAACGGTGGACGTTTGGTACAATTCGATTTATGCTCTGGAAATGCCGCAACTATTCAAGCTTCTAAATATGTGGTGGGTGTTTTAGGACCTTTTATTGGTTCGATGCAATTGGGCCCCGATGGAAAAGTGTATGTATCTCGAAATGCTACAAGTCTTTCGGTTATAAATAACCCGAATACGTATGGTGCAGGTTGTAATTTTGTGAATGCAGCTATATCCTTAGCTGGTAGAGGTTCAACGATGGGATTGCCTAACATGGCTTCTTTTTATGTGCGTCCCGATGTTCTTCCTTTTTCCTACGCTGCAAATTGCTTGAATGTAAGTTTTACTTCCCCTTCTGTTAATTCGAGTTCAAATTCATGCTCTTCCGCTTCAAGTGCAATTGTTGGAGCTGAATGGAATTTTAACGATCCTGCTTCGGGTGCTTCCAATACTTCTACAACTTTGAATGCATCGCATACTTTTTCATCAACAGGTGTCTATCAAGTTCAACTCATCTTAAACTTAGGATGTTATTACGATACACTCATTCAGCCGGTGAATGTTACGGGCTTCACGTTAAATACAAGTTCTGCCAATGCAAGCTGTGGTTCATCTAACGGAACAGCAACAGCAACACCAGCAATTGCAGGTGTGTTTTCATATGCATGGTCAAACGGACAAACAACACAAACAGCAACGGGCTTATCTGCCGGAAATTACTCAGTAGTTGTCACATCAACATCCGGATGTAGTTCTTCAGCTTCGGTTACAGTGGGAAGTTCAGGTTCATTGGCAGGAACGGTAAGTAAAACCGACATTGCGTGTTTCGGAAATTCAACAGGAGCAGCAACAGCCAATGCATCGGGCGGAACGGCTCCTTACTCGTATGTTTGGAGCAATGGAGCAACAAGCGCATCGGTATCGAATCTAGCTGCTGGAAATTATTCGGTGGTGATGAGCGATGCTTCGGGATGTACATTAACACAAGCAATCGTTATTTCTCAACCAACGGCATTAGCTGCAACAACATCTTCAAACAATGCAACTTGTTTTGGTGGATTGGGTTCTGCATCAGTAAGTGCAAGTGGAGGAACTTCTCCTTATGCTTATGTTTGGTCTAACGGACAAACAACGAGCAGTGTAACTTCTCTTGCTAGCGGAAATTACTCAGTAGTTGTAAGCGATGCTTCGGGATGTACATTCACACAAGCAATTGTAATTTCTCAACCAACAGCATTAAGTGTTTCACTAAATGCATCAGCAATTACTTGCAATGGAATGGCAAACGGTTCTATCACAGCAAGCGTTTCTGGCGGAACTTCACCTTATTCGTATGTTTGGTCGAATGCTTCAACAGCATCACAAATTCAAAATCTATCAACAGGAACGTATACATTAACAGTTACAGATGCTGCTTCATGCTCAGCAACTGTATCATCCACCTTAACACAACCGGCTGCCATTTCGGTGAATACAAGTTCAACCAATGCAAGCTGCGGCGCAACGAACGGAACAGCAACAGTAACTCCTGCTAGTGCAGGTGTTTACTCTTACTTATGGAGCAATGGACAAACAACACAAACTGCTTCAGGTTTAGCTGGTGGAAATTATAATGTTACCATCATAGCTTCGAATTCTTGCACAGCAACGGCTTCGATAACTGTTGGAAGTTCAGGATCAGTAACAGGAACGGTAAGTAAAACCGACGTTGCGTGTTTTGGAAATTCAACAGGAGCAGCAACAGCCAA
>JBIPLZ010000238.1:0-4125 GCA_044369395.1 Flavobacteriales bacterium
TGTTACCGTATCGAAATTTACGGATGGATTCAAATAAGAAAGTTCAAAGAGCACATAATTATCGCCAAATGTGAGAAGTTCTTTGGCTTTGATGCTTTTCTCGAATTCATGGTCACAATAATATTCTGCAGCTGCTTCAATGTGAACGGGAATTCCTTCTTTCGCAACAGCTTCGCGCACTGCATCTAATCCCGAAAGTATTATCTCGGGGGTGTTGCGGTAAAAATCGCTCATGATATGTGGCGTTGTGATGAATTTGGTATACCCCAAATCATACAATCCACGAATTAAATTTATGCTATCCTCTATGGAAGTTGATCCATCGTCAATTCCCGGAATAAGATGCGAGTGAACATCCGTTTTTAGCAGGCCTAAATCTACTTCAGAGGAAGAAGTACCGAATAAATTACTAAGCCAACTCATTCTTCTTTTATACCGCTACATGATGAAATGCCTGAAAGGTCTTCAAAAGGCCTTCTTTCATTTTTACTTGTGGCATATATCCAAGTAAATTCTTCGCTAAATTAATATCAGCTAAGGAGTCACGAATATCTCCTTCGCGAGGTTCACGATGAACAGGATCGAGCCCTTGTCCTGCATACCCTCTTAAAATTTCGTACATCTCCAATACTGAAACACGCTCTCCAACAGCAACATTGAATATTTTTCCTAGCGCCTCTCTATGGTCGGTAAATAATCCGCGAATATTGGCTTGAACGGCATTCTCCACAAAAGTAAAATCGCGTGTTTGTCCACCATCTCCGTTAACATATGCCGGAGTAGAATCCATGATCGCTTGAATAAATAAGGGAACAACAGCAGCATAAGGACCATCAGGTTTTTGCCTAGGACCAAAAATATTGAAATACCGAAAACCAACGAGTTCCATGCCATACGTTCTTGCAAAGACATCCGCATAAAGTTCATTTACACGTTTCGTTACAGCATATGGCGAAAGAGGATTACCAATTAAACTTTCGACTTTCGGTAAGCCCGGATGATCTCCATACACACTCGATGAGCTCGCGAAAACCATCCGTTTCACCCCTGCTCTTCGCGCATGATCGAGTACAGATAAAAATCCTGTTACATTGGCTTCGTTTGTTGCCTGAGGTGTTTTGATAGAACGAGGTACTGAACCCAAAGCAGCTTGATGCGATACAAAATGAACACCCGACATCGCTTCTTGCATTAGGTTTTGATCACAAATATCTCCTTCAATAAACTTGAATCGAGCATCTTGCAACCAATGGCTAATGTTTTCTAACCGACCTTCAGAAAGATTGTCAACTACACGAACTTCCGCAGCACCGTGTTCCATGAGATAATCGACAATGTGTGAACCAATAAATCCGGCACCTCCCGTTACGAGAAATGTTGATTCTTGGAAAAGTGAATTATCGGAATGAAAGCAAACGTGCTGATACATTGACTAAGAAATTTTAACGCTTTTCGTATTGAGATTCGTAATAATGTTGATAGTTTCCAGAAGTAACGGCATTTAACCATACTTCATTGTTCAAATACCAATCAACGGTGCGATTTAATCCTTCTTCGAATTGTAAAGAAGGCTCCCAACCTAATTCATTTTTGAGTTTGGAATAATCGATTGCATAACGGTGATCGTGACCTGCCCGATCTTTAACAAACGTAATTAAGCTTGCAGATGTTCCCGAATCACGTTGCATTTTTTCATCCATAATCTCGCAAAGCTTTTTGATTAGGTCGATATTAGTCCATTCGTTATTCCCACCAATATTGTAGGTTTCACCCGAACGACCTTGATGAAAAATTAAATCGATTGCCCGTGCATGATCTTCCACAAATAACCAATCACGAATATTATCACCCGCACCATACACTGGAATTGGGCGCATGTGCTTGATATTGTTAATAGCTAATGGAATTAATTTCTCAGGAAAATGAAATGAACCGTAGTTATTGGAACAATTTGAAATCACTACAGGCAAATTAAACGTATGAAAATACGCCCTAACCAAATGATCACTACTTGCTTTCGATGAAGAATATGGAGAACGCGGATCGTATTTAGTTTCTTCTGTAAAGAATCCGGTATCACCTAAAGAACCGTATACTTCATCGGTGGAGATATGGTAAAAACGCTTGCCTTCCATGTTTCCTTTCCAAATACTCAAGGCCGCATTTAGCAGATTTACTGTGCCCAACACATTGGTGCGGATAAATTCTGTTGGGTTGCTAATTGAACGATCCACATGCGATTCGGCAGCAAGATGCACCACCCCATCGAACTGGTGTTGATCGAAAAGTTCAATTAAAAAAGTATCATCAACGATATCGCCTTTTACAAAATGATAATTTGGCAAATCCTCGATGTCTTTGAGGTTCATTAAATTACCTGCGTATGTTAATTTATCCAAATTGTAAATTTCGCAATTCGGGTAATTTTTCACAAAACGACGAACTACGTGCGAGCCAATAAAACCAGCACCTCCAGTAATGAGAAGTTTTTTATGTTCCATGATTATTTTATGGTATTCGATAATTGTTTTTCCCAAGCCCAGGCAGAAGCCATCATCTCAAGAAGTGTTTTATTAGCTTTCCAACCTAAAATCTGATTCGAACGCGATGTATCGGCATATACTTTTTCAATATCACCTTCTCGCCTATCGCAAATCGAATAGTTTAACTTCATCCCCGATGATGATTCAAATGCCTGAATAACTTCGAGCACAGTATTTCCATTTCCGGTTCCAATGTTAAAGACTTCGAAAGAATCTTTTTGTTCTGCATTTAACATACGATTCATAGCAGCCACATGAGCCAAAGCAACATCTTCCACATGAATATAATCACGAATGCAGGTACCGTCGGGAGTGTTATAGTCATTTCCAAAAACCCGCAATGGGCCTAATTTCCCAATTGCCGATTGTGTAATGAAAGGCACTAAGTTGTTTGGCGTACCAATAGGTAATTCGCCGATAAGGGCAGAACTATGTGCTCCTACAGGATTAAAATAACGCAATGCAATGCAAGAAGTATCACTTGCTTTTGTATGATCAATTAGGATTTCTTCCCCTATTTGCTTGGTATTACCATATGGAGATAGTGCCGATTTAATGGGCGTACTTTCTGTAACAGGTAAATGATCGGGTTCGCCGTAAACCGTACAACTTGAAGAAAAAACTAGGTGTTTCACAGAAGCTTGTTGCATAGCTTCCAACAATGAAATCAATGAGGCAAGATTATTTTTATAATATGCGAGCGGAGCATTAACCGAATCACCAACAGCTTTTAATGCGGCAAAATGAATGACTGCTTTAATCGATTTCTCTTTAAGAAAAAGTGATTCAATTTCCGATAGATTACATAATTCGACTTGATAAAATCGCGGTCGAACTCCTGTAATTTCCTCAATTCGATCAAGAATAAAAAGTTCCGAATTGCATAAATTATCTGCAATAACAACATCAAAACCTTGTTCAATTAATGCAACAACCGTGTGCGAGCCAATATAGCCTGTGCCTCCTGTTACTAAAATACATGGTTTTGAATTATTCATTATTAAAGACTCCAGTATTTAACGTTGGTTAATTTTCCTCTGTAGACTCCTTTGATATCTGCTACAATTCCTTTAGGAGTAAGGAGATTGGTAAAATGAGATTCTGACAAACCTATATAATCGTTGTGATTTACTGCAACTACTATGGCATCGTAAGGACCTTGTGCTTTCTCAGCAATTTCGTATCCGTATTCGTGATGAAATTCCTTTGAACTTGCATGAGGATCTATAATATCGACATGAACTCCAAATTCAATAAACTCGCGCACAACATCCGCAACCTTCGAATTTCGGATATCAGATACATTTTCTTTGAATGTTGCTCCCATAACCAATACACGTCCTTTTGCGATATCGACTCCTTGAGCTACCATTTTCTTTACCACTTTTCCGGCAACATATGCACCCATTGCATCGTTCACCGTTCGCCCAGCTAGAATTACCTGTGCGTTATGACCAACTTCTTTGGCTTTGTATGTTAGATAATAAGGATCCACACCTATACAATGTCCACCTACTAAACCTGGCATGAATCGTAAGAAATTCCATTTTGTGCCAGCTGCTTCAAGCACATCGTAGGTATT
>JBIPLZ010000017.1:0-14015 GCA_044369395.1 Flavobacteriales bacterium
AAAAAAGTAACTAATCGCGGAGGTACAATGCGTTTGGGTGCTTACGAATGTGAGTTAAAAGAAGGTTCAAAAGCGCTTTCCATTTATGGACAGAAAACCATTTCCGAGCGGCATCGTCACCGCTACGAATTCAACAATAGTTTCAGAGAAATATTCGAGCAGTCAGGAATGATTTTATCGGGAGTGAATGATGAAAAGGGCCTAGTTGAAATTGTTGAAATTCCGAATCATCCTTGGTTTATTGGAGTTCAGTTTCATCCTGAATATAAAAGTACTGTTGATAAGCCACATGCACTATTTGTGAGTTTTATACAAGCAGCAATTCAGCATGGAGAAACAATAAAAGCTGACCAAATGCAATCGGTTTAGTCATCCATATTCATTTATAAAAGAAAGCCCCGTTTTAATTTTAAAACGGGGCTTTCTTTTTAAGCGGTTGTGGCTATTTTGGGGGCTGCTGCTAATATTTCGCTGCTTGCAAAATCAGCATATTGAGAGAAATTCTTCACGAACTTCTCTGCCAATTCAACTGCTTTCTGATCAAACATTTCTTTATCATCCCAAGCATTGCGAGGGAATAATAGTTCCGAAGGAACTTCAGGGCATGTTACAGGAGTTTTTAGTTTAAAGTAAGGAGTTTCAATGAATTCTACTTGATCAAGTTCTCCTCTTAATGCAGCAGAAATCATGGCACGTGTATATTTCAGTTTAATACGCGAACCTATTCCGAAAGGACCACCGCACCATCCTGTGTTAATTAACCACACATTTACATTGCTATCTTTCAATTTTTTGCCCAAAAGCTCAGCGTATCGAGTAGGGTGGAGTGGAAGAAATGCTTTTCCGAAACAAGCCGAAAAAGTAGTTTGTGGCTCCGTAATCCCCACTTCTGTACCAGCTACTTTCGCCGTATATCCTGAAATGAAATGATACATTGCTTGGGCAGGACTTAATTTGGAAATAGGAGGTAAAACACCAAAAGCGTCGGCTGTTAAAAAGAAGATATTTTTCGGAACATCTCCAATTGAAGGTTGCATAATGTTATCAATCAATTCGATTGGATAGGCAACACGAGTATTTTCTGTTTTTTCAATATTGGTGTAGTCAACAGAACGTGTTCCTTCGAAATAATTGGTGTTTTCTAAAAGTGCACCAAAGCGAATCGCATTGAAAATTTGAGGTTCCTTCTCAGCTGATAAATCGATACATTTAGCATAACATCCTCCTTCAAAGTTAAATACTGAATTTTCAGACCAGCCATGCTCATCATCACCAATAAGACGGCGATCTGGATCAGCAGAAAGTGTAGTTTTGCCTGTTCCACTTAATCCGAAAAACACAGCAGTATCGCCATCCTTACCAACATTTGCAGAACAATGCATCGATAGCACATTCTTTTCATGAGGAAGGATATAATTCAAGACTGAAAAAATACCTTTCTTAATTTCACCTGTATACCCAGAACCTCCAATTAAAATGATTTTCTTGGTGAAATTGATAATGCTGAAATTGTGCTGTCGAGTACCATCAATACTTGGGTCTGCTTTAAATCCAGGTGCATTAATGATGTGCCATTCAGGAACAAATGACTCCAATGCTTCAGTATTTGGACGAAGAAACAAGTTATTAGCAAATAAATTTGACCAAGGCAATTCAGTTACAACACGAATATTTAACTGATATGCAGGGTCTGCACATGCGTAACTATCGCGAACATAAACTTCTGCATTATTGAAATATGCACAAACGCGATTGTATAAGCGATCAAATGCATCTGATTCAAAACGATTATTCACATCGCCCCACCAAACCGAATCTTTCGTTTTTTCATCGAAAACAACGTATTTGTCTTTCGGCGATCTTCCTGTAAATTCTCCAGTATCGATAGCTAAAGCACCAGTATCGGTTAATGTACCATCGCCAGAAATTATCGTTTCTTCAATCAGTTCTGCAGGACTGAGATTCCAATGGGCTAAGGATACTTGACCGAGTCCAATGCTTTCTAATGATGCATTGGGGTTCTTAATGCCTGTTTCTTGCATAGAATTATATTTTGAAATTTGCTTTTGGGAGAGCAAAAATAAAATAAAATTCGGCTTGTACTCTTATAAGTTAGTAAGAAATGTTATTTATTTCTTCTTCGTATGCATGGTGCGTTTTCTTTGCTATGAACGCGTTCTGTCTTTTTTAAAATGCTTTCGGCTCTAATTTTAAATGATTCTTTAGAGGCGGATTTAAGTTTATCTAATTGAATGCAATAATCTACCTCACCTTCTCTTCCCCAACTAACGCGTTCGGAATAAAAATCTTCCCCAAATTGCTCTTGAAAATCTTTAACTAAATAATCAAATTCCTGAGCAACAGGTCTATCGATTCCAGATCCTATACTATAAAAAGAAACAACTAGGCTGTAATTTTCTGATTTAGAAATTTCATTCTGTCCAGTATTCGATTCCTTAATTTTTATTTCTTCCTTTTTTTCAATAGTAGTATTTTTTGAAGGATTTCCAACTTGAGGGCTTGTTTCAATTTTGGGATTGGACGCTTGAGTTGATTTCTCGGCATTTTTACATGAAAATACCAGGAAAATAGGTGTGATGAGGTAAATACTTAGTGCGGTTTTCATATTGGCTTGCTAGTGTTGGATGTAAATATCGTTGAATTTATCTGTTGCATATTCTAGAAAATAGCGATCGTTCAATTTTTCACCAGTTATTTGTTCACACAATTCTTCCGATGTATACAATCTGCCTTTATCGAAAATATTGGTTTTAAGCCATTTTTTGATAAACGTGAAATCGCCTTTAGCAATATAAGATTCCAGTTGAGGTTCTTCCTTTTTCATGGCGTTATTCATTTGAGCGGCATATAAACTGCCTAAAGTATAGGTAGGAAAGTATCCAAAACTCCCATGCGCCCAATGCACATCCTGAAGTATTCCTTCATTGTCATTGGGTACATCTATGCCTAAATAGTTTCTATATAATTCTTGCCATTTTTGTTTCAAATCATCCACATGAAGACTTCCATCAATCAATGATTTCTCTATCTCGTATCGAATAATGATGTGCATGTGGTAGGTAAGTTCGTCGGCGGATGTTCTAATTAACGATGGTTTTACTTCATTCATTGCACAGTAAAATTGGTATTCATTAATTGAACTAAGTTGTTCAGGAAAGAATGCTTGTAGTTTTGTATAGTAAAAACTCCAAAAGGATTTTCCTCTTCCAATATGATTTTCCCAAAACCGAGATTGTGATTCATGAATTCCAAGCGATGCCGCTTCTGAACTTGGTGTTCCTAGCTCATTATGTGAAAGTCCTTGCTCATAGAGTGCATGCCCACCTTCATGCAAACAACTCCACAACATTTCATTCAAATTATTCTCATCTATCCTGGTTGTTATTCGAACATCTTGTGGCGAAAAGGTGATGGTAAAAGGATGAGTTGAAATGTCTTGACGACCATAATCAAAATTAAACCCAATCTTGTTTAATACATCCAGACCCATTTCCCATTGAAGGTTTTGTGGGTAAATTTTATGCATGAAACTAGATTCAATATTCTTTTTTGGTATTTTATTCAATATAGATTGAATTCCTAATCGCAACTTACCGAACAGTATGTCGAGAGTTTCGACTTTCATGCCGGGTTCAAATTCATCCATTAATGCATCGTATGGATGTTTCTCGTAGCTTATTAAATCAGCTTCGCGTCTTTTTAACTCAATGATTTGCTTTAAGAAAGGTTTGAATTTGTCAAAGTCATTGTGTTTTCGAGCTAATTCCCATGCTTCAAATGACTTCGATATTAATAATGTCGATTCTTCGATATGATTTCGGCTTAATTTATTCTTGCGTTCAATATCCTTCTTGCTTATTTTAAGATTTAACTTTTGTAAATCATTTGCTTCGTTTTGAAGAATAGAATTGTCTATAGTATTTATTAAGGAGAGATCGGTTCCTTTCTCATGCATCAACCCATTTATTAATGCCAATTGTTGTGCTCTAAATTCACCACTATTCTGAGGAAGATAGATTTCCTGATCCCAACTTAATAGCGAAGATATGCCTGCCAATTCAGCAAGCTCTTTCATCTTTTTCAAGTATGCTAAATAATAATCCACCCTATTTAGATTTGGAATTCATAAGCATACTCATTCTAAAAATCATAAACCAAGATGCAATCATACAAACTCCTCCCAAAGGAGTTACAGGTCCAAAGAACTTTAACCAGGGCAGATTTAAAATAGTCTTGAAAGCGAGAACGTAAATTGATCCGGAAAAAAGGAGGACACCTATAGTCATCAACTTGCAAATTCTAATAACATAGTTTTCACTGTCAAATGTCATCATCGAAAGTGCTAATAAAGCCAAAGCATGAAAAAGTTGAATTTCGGCTGCAGTAGAAATAGAATTTACTGAAGAAACATCTAGAATATTTTTTAAGCTATGAGCTGCCAATGCAAGAATAATTACTGCTGTTCCTCCTAAAATGGAAGCATTTCTTAAAATAAGTTTGTTGGGTTGCATCGATCAAGAATGGTTGCTTAAGAATGCAATCACTGAAATCTCAACATTTACATTTTTAGGTAAACCTGCAACTTGTATTGTTTCTCTTGCTGGATAATTGCCTGTAAAGAAACTCGAATAAACTTCATTTACACGGGTGAAGTGTGCCATATCGGATAAAAAAATGCTGCTTTTAACAATTGCATCAAACGAAACAGACGCCTGAGCTAGTATGGCGCGTATATTCTCCATCACTTGGCGAGTTTCGATTTCAAGATTATTCATAACTAATTCTCCAGTTACAGGATGAAGTGCGATTTGCCCACTTACATAAAGCATGTTACCGGCAATAACGGCTTGACTATATGGTCCAATGGGAGCAGGTGCTTGATCTGATTGAATGATTTTTTTGTTCATTTTATATGAATTAAGATTTCAAATATAAACCGATGAGATTCATTTATCAATTTAATATTGTTTGTTTCTAAGCTAATTTTCTAATTTATCATTTGTTCAATTTTGTAACATTGTGCCTATGTTGTTGTTGAATGCTATTCCACCCGTTTTGTTTGATGTAGGAATCATTTTTGTCCTTGCAATTTTAGTCTTATTAATTTGTAATTCGTTTAAAATTCCAACGATACTTGGTTTTCTATTAACTGGAATTCTTGCCGGTCCAGATATTCTCAATTTGGTAAGAGCAGAATCTAATATTGATGTATTTGCCGAATTCGGCGTTGTTTTATTACTGTTTTCAATAGGCATTGAATTTTCACTTAAAAACCTGATGCGTATTCGTAGGCAAGTTTTTATAGGTGGATTCTTACAGCTTTTTCTTACCACTTTTATAGTTGCAACATGTGGGTATTTTTTCGATGTAAAATTAAAAGAAGCAATTTTTATTGGCTTGCTTTTTTCTCTAAGTTCAACTGCAATTGTTCTCAAAATTTTTCAAGAGAGAGGAACGCTTCAAAGTCCACAAGGAAGAAGCGCTATGGCAATACTTATTTTTCAGGACATCGCTGTTGTTCCAATCATGTTGCTTATTCCCTATCTTTCTTCTAAATCGTCTGGTTTTGATTGGATTTTCATTTGGGTAATACTCAAGGGTATTTTAACTGTAACTGGAGTTATTTTATTGTCTAAATTCATAATGCCAAAGCTATTATTCGCTGTTGCGAAGAGTAAATCGAATGAGCTCTTTTTATTAACGGTTTTGATGGTCTGTTTGTCTGTGGCTTGGTTAACTGCTCAGCTTGGTTTGTCATTATCTTTAGGTGCTTTTCTTGCGGGTTTAATCATATCTGAATCGGAATATAGTCATGAAGCATTCGGAACTATTCTTCCATTTAGAGATGTGTTCACAAGCTTCTTTTTTATCTCCATTGGCTTATTGGTAGATATGGATTATTTTTTAAGTCATGCTCCAATTATTATTGCCATTGCCATCTGTGTTCTAATTATCAAAACGGTTGTTGCCGGTTCTGCAATTTTTTTAACCGGGCACAATGCCCGCATTGCATTATTAGCAGGATTGTTTGTCAGTCAGGTTGGAGAATTCGCTTTTATACTTGCCGATACTGGGCAAGAAATAGGTGTGATAAGCCAACCAAACTACCAGCTATTTTTAGCCGTGTCAATTTTAACAATGGCAGTTTCTCCCTCATTGATTTATAAATCGGATCGTTTATCAGCGTTTTTAAATAATCTTTTGATGAATGATTCACTCAAAAAACGATTCCCTCGATTGATTAGGAATTCTATTAACCAAGCTCCTGCCAGTGATTTAAAACTAAACGATCATGTGGTGCTTGTTGGATACAATGAATCAGGACGAAACGTTGCGAAGGTATTGCGTATGGCAAATATTCCATTTGTAGGTATTGATTCTGATCCAGAGATAGTGCTTTCTGCAAGAAATAAAAAAAGCACACCTATATTTTATGGAAATGCTACAAATAGCGCGGTATTGAAGCATGTCTCTATCGAAAAAGCTAAAGCCGTTGTTATTTCAATAAAACATCCCTTTGAAATAAAATCGGTTGTTGCAGCAATCAAGAAATTAAGTCCTACCTGCCATATCATTGCAATGACTGGTTCTTTGAATGATATGACCTTTTTATTAAATGCAGGAGTAAATGAAGCAATAAGTGTTCAATTTGAAACCTCTGTTGAAATTGTCACACGCGTTCTCTCGCGCTACCTAATCTCGAGAAATGATATTGATGATTTTGTGCATCGACTTCGAGGTTTAAATTATTCAATGATACGAACTATTCGATACGAGCAGCAGGGAATTCAGGATTATAGACTAGAGATTTCTAATACCGAAGTTTTGACTTTTAAAGTACGCGCTAAATCGCCTTTTGTAAATAACCTATTGTCCAATCTTCAATTTCGATCAAATTGGGGTGTCACAATTTTAGCAATCAAAAGAGGTCCGGATATTTTTGCAAATCCTTCAGGAGATTTTCTCATAAATGAAAACGACATCTTAGTGGTTTTTGGAAGCCACGAAGATGTCGATAAAATTTCAAGAGCTTAATGCTTATTTTTTTAGTTTCTGAGCAGATTTATTTTTTGCCATTTCTTCTAAGCGCTGCTGAAATGAAGATCCTTGAGCTTTCTTAGGTTTCTTTTTGTTGTCCTGAATCTTCGCGTGAATCTTATCATCGTCAACCAATTTTCTAAAAGCGAATTGTTGAGCAAATGTGATAATGTTTGCTAAGAAATAATAGTAGTTTAATCCAGCTGCATAGCTATTTAAAACAAATAAGAAGATAACTGGCATTAAATACATCATCCACTTCAGTTGAGGCATCATTTGAGAACTTCCAGCAGAAAGTTGGTTGTTCATTCGCGTGTATATAATTGTTGACACAGTCATCATTAATGCAAATAAACTCACATGGTTACCATAAAATGGAATGGTAAATGGTAAATTAACAATAGAATCATACGTTGATAAATCGTCAGCCCAAAGAAAACCTTGCTGCCTTAGTTCAATTGCATTAGGGAAGAAGTTAAACAAGGCAAACAAAATGGGTATTTGAAAAAGCATCGGCATGCATCCTCCCAAAGGATTCACACCAGCACTCCGATACAATTCCATAACAGCTTGTTGTTTTTTAATAGGATCATCGTTTTTATATTGCTCGTTTAAATCGTCCATTTCTGGTTTTAAAACGCGCATTTTAGCTTGCGACATGTATGACTTATATTGGAATGCCAATAAAAGGGTCTTGATATAGAGCGTTAAAATCAAGATAACAAGACCGTATCCGAGGTTAAATTGACCAAGGAAATTGAATGCAGGTATAATGATTAACTTATTTACCCAACCAAAAATTCCCCAGCCAAGCGGTATTTGTTTTTGCAAATCATGTCCTGTTTTTTGGAGAGTTGCATAATGGGTAGGTCCAAAATACCAACGGAAATTTAGAGTCGATTCGGAGTTCTTATTTTTGGGAAGAACTTGAAAATCGGCAATCATGGATTTTGTTATTGAGTCGGAAGAGGCTACACGTGTTTCGAGTGATGCCCCTGCTTGTAAAGGAATCTCAGAAATGAACACCGAAGTGAAGAATTGCTGTTTAAAACCGATCCATTGTGTGTTTTTTTCAGTTACATACTTTTCTGCTTCTAAAGGATTTAACTTATCAACTTCATTTTCAGAATCGTTGTAGTAAATTGTTGTGTTATTCCTTTCATTTTCAAGATTTTTCTCTTGTCTCAATGCAGCTTGATTCCAATTGATTGTAATAGGATTTGCTTTCTTAGTCAAATTCCCTTCATTCAATATATTCACTTGGTATCCAACATTGTATTCATTTCCATAAAATGTATAGATATATTCAACAGAATGACCTTGATTACCAGTAGACTTTAGCGTAATTTGAATTGAATCATTTCCTGTGACAGTAAGTTTATTTTGAGTGCTATCCATCTCAAAATAAAGTTCACTACTTGGTATGGACAATGATCCCGCAGTAATATTGATGTTGAATAAAGATGAATCGCCATCAAACATTACCAGCGGTTCTTTTTTCCAGGTACTGAATTTTTTTAGACTAAGCTGTTTTATAAATCCTCCTTTTTGGGAAATTTCAGCAGCAAACAAATCGGTCTCTATTTTAAAAATTTTGTTTTCTCTATTGGTTGCGACAATTGCATAAGGTCCATAAATTAAAGAAATTTTATTTTGATTAATTGAATCAGTTAGAGCAGAATCAAGAACTTCCGGAGTAGTTGCAGGAATTTCGATTTTTTTCGATTTCTCAAGTGCTGCTATGCTATCCCGAATAACCTGTTCTCTCTGAGCTTTGTAATAGGCGTCTCGGTCTGGTTTGTTATAATAAGTGAAACCTATCATAATAGCACCTATTAATAGAAGTCCAATAACTGTATTCTTATCCATAATTCAATATTAAACGGCAAAGATAGATTTATTCATTATCATCAATCAATGTCAATTACAGGAAGTTCGATATTTTCTTTCAAATGAACTCTTCGACATTTATTTGGCATATATATGTAAGGGTTTTTGTTGTTTTTTTAAGTAATTAATGTGCCTTATTGCTAAAGTGCCTGATTTATATAGGAATTATAATATTATCTTTTTTTAAGAAAGATTTTTTTCTCTGCAAGATTTCGATATTTTTGCTCAGGGTAAATTCTTTTACTTCATTTCTGCATATAATAACCAATTCTAATCTATTTCTATGAAACAGTGCTTTCGTTTTCAGCTCCATCTGCTAATTTGCATGTTGCTGATATCACTTGCTGGCTATTCTCAAAATAATGCCTCAAGTTCATCTACCCCTAATCCAATGCCGAAACTTCAATCTACAGGCAATGCTGAAATTGATCGTGTGAACCATGCAAAAGCTGTTGAAGCTTGGAAAGAAAAAGAAAGCAAACGCGTTGAGCAATTGCGATCAAATTCGGTTGATTCAAAAAACACTTCTGTTAAGTCGAATAAAGTAAAATCAAAATCGAATACAGTAGCTCCCAAAAGTGAGACAGTAACTATTTCTAAAGATGCTAGAATTCGTGAAACGACTATCATAGATCTTCCGGGCTATCCAAAATATATTTCAACAGGTAATCCTTCTATGGATGAAAAAAATTACCAAAATGCTAAAGCCGATTGGATCAATGCAAATCCAGCTGCATACAATAAGTATTTGGCAGAACATACAAATGGTTCTGGAAAGTTGAAACGTAAACAATCCAATTCAACGAAATAATTTGAAAGTCCATACATATATATGTATCAATCGAACGAAACTATGAAAAAGATATACTCAATTTTAACTTCGCTTTTACTTCTGACTGTATTGTCTACAAGTATTAAAGCTCAATGCGCATACAACAATGCAAATTGGACAACATACAGCGCTCCAACAGTAATCGGAGCATCAGTTGGTGGTGGTGATTGCATTTATGCAGGTGAATACAATAGAATTACTGGTCTTCAAGCTGGAAGTACTTATCGAATTTCAACTTGCTCAAACTCTTTAGTACCTGATACCCGTGTTACTGTTTATGCTCAGGGTGGAGTAGGTGGTGCACTTGCTTTTAACGATGATTATTGTGGGCTTTTGTCTCGTTTGGATTTTACTCCAACGACAACTGGTTCTTATGATATCTTAGTTGATGCAACTGGACCAGGTAATACATGTATTGATTTGGAAGAATGTGTTGAATTAGTTGTAACACTTGTTGGAACATCAAGCTCAACAGCATATTGTATTCCTACATATACTACTGGAACTTCTGGTGGAGATTTTATTAATGGTGTTAGTTTAGGTTCTATTGATAACCAAAATACCGGTTCTATTTCTGGAGCAGCTTATTCTGACTTCACAAACTTAAGTACTAGTTTAGCTCCTTCAAGTTCGTATACTCTTGCAATAAAAAATAATCCTGATTATTCTGAATTAGTTTCTGCATGGATTGATTATAACCAAGATTTTGAGTTTTCTGAAGATGAGCGTCTAGGGCAAATTGGTATTATTGCGAATGCAACTGGTAACATTAACTTTACTACACCTGCAAGTCCTCTTTCTGGGAATACTCGTATGCGTGTTCGCATGGTATATTCAGTTCCTGTTTCAGGTGGTTCCGTTGACCCATGCTTAGTATCTTCTTTTGGAGAAACTGAAGATTATATCGTTTCTTTTCCATCTGATCCTCCAGGACCACCAGCTGGTTTAACATTTAGTACTTCTTGTGGTTTATCAACTTCTATTCAAGATAACGCTTGCCCTAATTATACAAGTGCTTCTATTTCCGTTTCTGGTTTAACAAGTTTAGGAACAAACCATATACTTTCATCTGCAGCAATCATCATTGAACATCCAATGGCTGCCGATTTAGATTTATACTTAGAATCACCAAGTGGTCAACAAGTTTTGTTGACATCAGATAATGGTGGTGTTGGCTCTGATTATGGAGTTTACTCTACATCCAACTGTACTCAGGTTGCGCGTTTTATCATGAACGCTTCAACGCCTATTACTTCAGCAACTGCTCCTTTTGTTGGTTCTTTCATTCCTGAAGGAAATTTAGCTGATTTCAATGCTGGAACAAATCCGAACGGTTTGTGGAAATTGAAAGCATGTGATGATATGGCCGGTGATATTGGAACGATTCGTTATTTCGAAATTGCTTTTGAATTAAATGCTACAGAAGTTCCAGCGTGTGCAGATGCTTACGGAATTGTTGACGGTTCAACTAATGTTGAATTAAATCAAGAATTAAGTTGGACTGCTGGTTCTGGCAACCCAACAAGTTATGATGTTTATTTTGGTGCTGATGCAAGTTCACTAGTTCTTGTTTCAGACAATCAAACTGCGACAACATATTCTCCAAGTAATTTAACAGCTAACACTTCATATGCATATCAAATTATTCCTGCAAATAACGCAGGTGATGCAGTTGGTTGTCCTGTGGTAACTTTTACCACTGTTGCTGATGGAGCTATTTCAATAATTCAAGGAAATGGAACCGTTACTGCATGTAGTGGTAATTTCTTTGATTCAGGAGGAGTTAATGGTAACTACAGTAATTCTGAAACTTCAGCATTAACAATTTATCCAGAAACTGCGGGTTCTGCAGTTCAGGTTGCTTTTTCATCTTTCAATCTTGACAACACATTCGATTTCCTTGCTGTTGTTGACGGATTAGATGAATTTGCGCCAATTTTAGGTGTTTATTCAGGTTCCGATTTACCCGGAACTTTAACTGCAACGAATACTTCTGGTGCCTTAACTTTCCTATTCTCTTCCGACGACGTAGGGAATTTTGATGGATGGGCTGCCACAATTACTTGTGTTCCTCTTTCATCTGTTCCTGCTTGTGCTAGTAATCTAGCTCCAGTCGATGGTTCAGTTAGCGCTTCTGTTACTAGTCAAATTTCATGGGATGCTGTTTCAGGTGCTACTGGTTATGATGTTTATTTTGGAACATCTGCTAGTCCATCTATTGTTGCTTCAAACATTTCAGCAACAACATTTGATCCAGGTGCGCTTTTAAATTCTACTACTTACTATTATAATGTAGTTCCGGTAAATGCTAATGGTTCTGCAACAGATTGCCCAATCTTAAGTTTCACAACTGCAGCAGCACCAGGTCAGGTTATTTTAATGCAAAACGGATCCATCACAACATGTGATGCTGCTTTCTTCGATAGTGGAAATTCAAGTGCTGATTATTCTAATGATGAGTCGTATACTTTAACAATACTTCCAGAATCTGCAAACAGTGCAGTACAAGTTGTTTTCAATAGTTTTGATTCGGAAGCTGATTTTGATGTACTAAACATATATAAAGGTTCTGATGCTTCAGGTACATTGATTCAATCTTTATCGGGTTCAATCACTCAACCAGTTTCAATTACATCAACATCTGCTGATGGAGCTTTAACTTTCGTATTTTCTTCTGATTTCCAGATTTCTTCTACAGGTTGGGATGCATCAGTTTCTTGTGTTGAATTGCCAGCAGCTCCTTCATGTGTGACTCTTGAGTCACCTACTGATGCTTCAACGGATGTTGCTTTAGATGCAACATTATCATGGACTGCAGGAACAGGTGCAACAGCTGATTCATACGATGTTTTCATCGGTTCATCAGCAACTGACTTAGTTCTCGTATCTGATAATCAGACAGGATCAACATTCACTCCTACATTAACGTATGGCACAACTTACTTCTGGTCAGTAACTGCAAATAATGCAGGTGGTTCATCTAGCAACTGTGCAGTAAATAGCTTTACAACGGAAAACGAACCGGTACTTCCTCCATCATGTGTAGTTTTGGATTCACCTGCTGATGCTTCAACGGATGTTGCTCTTGATGCAGCTCTTTCTTGGACTGCAGGTAATGGTCCGACTCCAGATTCATACGATGTTTTCATCGGTTCTTCAGCTACTGACTTAGTTCTCGTATCTGATAATCAAACAGGATCTACATTCAGTCCTACATTAACTTATGGCACTACTTACTTCTGGTCTGTAACTGCAAATAATGCAGGTGGTTCATCTAGCAATTGTGCAGTAAATACCTTTACTACTGAATCCGAAGTTATTTTACCACCAACGTGTGTAACTTCAGTTAATCCTTCTGATGCAAGCACAGGTGTAGCTATAGATGCAACTTTATCTTGGACTGCAGGTGTTGGTTCAACTCCAGAGTCGTATAATGTATTCTTTGGTTTAGATGCTAATAGCTTAGCGCTTGTTTCTGAAAATCAAGTTGCTTCTTCTTATTCCCCAGTTGGTTTAACAAACAACACTACTTACTATTGGTCAGTTGTTGCTGTTAATAATTTTGGAGAGTCAACTAATTGTACTGTAAACAGTTTTACAACAATTGATAATACAGTATTGCCTCCATCATGTGTTACTTTAGATTCACCTTCTGATGTTTCAACTGATGTAGCTATTGATGCTTCTTTATCATGGACCGCTGGTTCTGGTTCAACTCCAGATGCGTATGATGTTTATATTGGAACATCTGCTTCAAATCTAGTTCTAGTTTCACAAAATCAGACTGCTCTGACTTACACTGCATCAAACTTAGCATATAGCACGACTTACTTTTGGTCAGTAACAGCAAGTAATGCTGGAGGCGAATCTTCTAATTGTGATGTATTTAGTTTCACAACAGAGGCTGAAGTTATTTTACCTCCGGCTTGTCCTGTATTAGGTTCTCCGTCAAATTCAGCAATTGATGTTGCAATTGATGCATCATTAACATGGTCTTCAGGACTTGGATCAGCTGCAACATCGTATGATGTGTATGTTGGTTTAGCTGCCGATGCATTGACTTTGGTTTCGGATAATCAAACAGCAACTTCATATTCTCCAGCAGGATTATTAAACAATACCACGTATTTCTGGTCGGTAGTCGCTAACAACGATGGAGGCTCTTCTGCTGATTGTGCAGTAAATAGCTTTACAACAATTGATATTGTTCCGGTTGAAGAAATTCTAATGCAGA
>JBIPLZ010000263.1:0-3748 GCA_044369395.1 Flavobacteriales bacterium
AGCAATATCGAAACCTGGAACTTGATTCAACAGTGTGTTCTTCGAAAAGAACGAGAGGCAATATGACAAGTAAGATGTTTAATCGACGATCGGAGAAATCGGAACCAAGTAAAAACAAGATTGAAATGAAAAGTAATGAAGTAATCCCTGTTCTTCGAAACGGTATTCTCCCCTGCCCTAATCGAATGAGGATTGCGGAAATAAGGATAACACTCAAAGGATTGGTAACAAAGTCTTTCTCGGGCAGCCAAGCCAAACGCAACACCCATCCTCTTGGATCGACTAATTGCCCAATGCTATAAAAACTGGCAGAGAAATAAGTATAAAATGGCTGAAAAACCTGTCTATTGGGATAAAAATAAACTACATAACTTAAACATCCCAAAACAACACAAACACTCAAAGCCACCAGAATTTTCTTCAAGTGAATTCCTCGAATTATAAACCAGGTAAACAATGCACCTACGAAATAAACAAACGAGAATTTAAACAAGATTCCTAAAAGCATTAGAAATCCAATGAGAAACCAATGAACTCGACTAGTAGAGAACGATAAATAAACAATCAAAAGCAAAAGAAAACTTAACATGGCTTCGGTATGTCCAATGCGACTTAGCGACCAAAATGCAGGAAGTACGGCTAAAATGATTGCTGCTTGGTAGCGTTTATCATCATCAAATCCCGGTATTTTATTAAAGAGTATAAGAAGAATGCTGAGTATAGATGGAATGATGGCAATCAGCCGCAGACTAAAATAATTGATTCCGAAAAGCTTGAAACTCATCCAATGCCAAACTGCGGTTAATGGTCCAACAGCCCAAGCACGAGCAAATGCGTCACCGGGCCAGGGTTCACCCAACATCATTCGTCGAACATTTTCAGCCCACCAAGCTTCATCGTGAATATCGTCAGTGCTTTTCCACCAAGCAGGATCAGCTTCAGGAAAAAGAAAACGACTTAATGCAAGAAGCACAATAATTCCAACAAAAAGTTTCTTTTTCAATGATGCTTGCATCGGGTGAAAATAAAAAAAGTCCTGATGTTTCCACCAGGACTTTTCAATTGAATGAGGAATTAATTATTCAAAAATAACTTTGATACTGCTTCGACCTTTTTCGGTTTGAACTTGAACCAAGTAAATACCTGCAATTAAATCATTGCGGTTAATTTGATAAGTTAAAGTGTTTAAGTTGCTTGTTGAAAGAACTTCACGACCTGTAACATCAAACATACGAATCGACTTGATTTGACCAGATTCGTTGTTAGAACGAATAGTTACTTGAGTATTTGCTGGATTTGGGAATACGCTCACTTTAACAGCGTTTGCAACATCTTGCATACCAACTTCTGCACAAGCAGCAAGACCTAATGCACAAACGATACGTGGATTGATATAACGTTGAATGGTATCGATGTATGTCAAACCAGTTGAACGACCAAGTTCGTTGCTCGTTGCCATTGCTGGATTACTTGCTGCAGAAGCTTGGTGAGAAGTAATCTGATTTCCGTTAACTGTTACAGGAAATTGAGCCGATTGCTGAGTAGAATTCCAAAACTGCCAAGGACTTCCATGATTATATGGATAAACTGGATTTTCAGGAAGAATAAATGGAAGTAATCCTTTACCTGTTCCAACTTCGATAGTTGATCCTGCAAATGGAATTGTTTGACCGTAATGCGATTCTACTGCAGCAGTAATTGCATCGTTGTAGGGTTGATTCGCAAAAGAAGCATTGTTGCCATATGTATTAGCTTGTGGCAAATTATAACCTGCTCCACAAGCCCAAGGAATAACTACGTCGCCTGTAGTTGGAACAATTACGTCACCTAAAAAATAAGGAGCGTTCGGATCGCGAACGGCATGAATACCAATCATTGGAATTTGTCCAGCATCTAACCATGAAGTATCGCCTAAAGCTCCACCCATGTTGATTACGATATTGGCTTCTGAAGAATATTGAGGATTATTTGCAATGTTTCCTGTAATTTTAGAGAAATCTCCACCTGAAACTGCAAATGGAATTAAATCGAATGGAATATTGTTGGTTCCATCAAAATTACCAATACGGTTAGTGTCAATCATAGAAACATCTGGATTTTCAGAGGCTAAAAATTTATTGTCTCCCAAACCTGGCAAACGTGAAATTTTCCAAGGTTGATCGAGGAAAGCATGCGCCATCATAACATAACCACCAGTACCTTCTCCAACTAAAACAACGCGATTTGCGTCAATCTTGAAATTGTTAGCTGTTGCACGATCAGCACGGAAATAACGAACTGCCGCTTTAGTATCTTGTTGTCCTTTGTATGCCGCATTTAAAATAGTTCCTGTTCTAACAAGCTGATCAGGAGAAAGTGGATTCCATCCTCTACGGTAATCAACAATCGCACATACATATCCGCGTTTTGCAAATTGCATCGCCATGTTCACCGCCGAACTATCTTTACGAACTCCACATGGAGAACCATTGAATCCTGGAGGCAAGAAATTACCTGTTGTTGCATAAACAACTAAAGGACGATCTGTTTCGGTATCAACTGAAGTAGATGGATAGTACACATCCATCAACAATGGCAAAGTATCGGGAGCTGCTTGTTGTCCTAGAAATGCTGCTAATACTGTTGGCTCGATCGAGATATTTTGCCCGTATTGAACATCGGTTTGAACGGTAATTTGGCTGTTTGTGAACACTTCGTTCAAATAGCGTTGTGCATTTGCTTGAAGGGAAAGCCCTCCTAAAAACAATGCGAATGAGATTTTGTAAAGTCTATTCATAGTTTTGGTTTTTTGTATGTGCAAAGTTGTAAAAGATTTCGTTTAAATAATGTTAAACTTACATTTAATTTGGTAAATCGACAAGGATCGAGAAATAAGCCAATCTACCAACTTGTGGACCTCCATAAACCATCGAAACTTTATTGTTTAAAATATTAGATGCACCTAGTTTAAAGATGCTTTTCCACTTCTCAACAGCATAACTAATTTGTGCATCGGCCATTCCGTAATCGGGAATGGAACCAGTAAATTGAGGGGCTCCTTCAAAAGTAAACCCTTGCACCCATTTGTAATTTACATTGAATGAAAAGCGTTCTCCACTTATAAATGGAAGTTTAATTTTTCGTCCACTGAAACCCAAATTGAATTTGTTTAAAGGTGTATTAAAAGCCGTAATAATTTCGTCGGTGGCGTTGGGTCTATTTAAGATGTTATAGGAATAATTCCCGTTGAGCTCGAACTTATCGGCAACATAATAATTCAAACCCAAAGAGAAACCTTGTGTATACACAACATCTTTGGTATTAGCAGCTAAACGATATCCTTGAATAATGGGAACTGCTCCTGTAAATTTCACATCCAAACCTACTTTGTACCCTATAAAATCTTGGTATTGAGAAAAATAATAACTCGCATCCACAAACAAGCGCTTAAACAAAGTACTTCGGTAGCCAAACTCAATGGTTTGAACGCGTTCAGGGCGAATAGGATCGACATTGAAATACACTAATTTGGAAGGATTGAGGGTATTTAAATAATCGAAGAATGATGAAATTCGAACCAAAGAATCGCGGCCATCTATATTCCCTAATAAAATGGCGCGCCCAACATTATAATACAAATACTGATCTTGCAAAGTAGGATTCCGAACAGCCGATGAATATACAGCACGTAAAATATGGTTGTTGTTAATTGTGTAAATACTTGAAAAGCTTTGGGTTGAAATCCAATCGAAATTTTGGTTTTTATCGA
>JBIPLZ010000431.1:0-4118 GCA_044369395.1 Flavobacteriales bacterium
CTCGAAAGTCCACTTGTTGTTGGAATTACCTTGTTTCTTGGAGGAATCATATTGCTTTTTGTAGACAAGCGTTTCAATACCCAACAATCAACACAAGAAGTTAGCAACCAATCGGCTTTTAAAATTGGTCTATTTCAATGCATCGCTTTAATACCAGGGGTTTCCCGTTCGGCTGCAACCATTATTGGAGGAATGACCTTAGGCCTTTCACGTAAAACAGCAGCGGAGTTTTCCTTTTTTCTTGCAGTTCCAACTATGGCAGCGGCATCGGGATACAAACTTTTAAAGGTCTTTTTAAAAGGAGAAAGTCAAATCATTATCGATCAACTGAACATTTTGCTATTTGGCAATCTCGTCGCATTCATCGTTGCACTTCTCGCAATTAAATTCTTTATCGGTTTCTTAACAAAGTATGGCTTCCGTTTATTTGGCTGGTACCGAATTATTGTCGGCATAACAATCCTTATTCTCCTCGCAGTTGGCGTCGACTTATCAGTATTATGAGTGTTACCCCCTTTCAAAACGGAAAATTGCTGCTTCTCGAAAAACCATTAGGATGGACTTCGTTCGATTTAGTGAATAAAGTTCGCTTTGCCATCGAAAAGCAATTCAAGCTTAAACGGATGTCCATAAAAGTGGGTCATGCCGGAACGCTCGATCCATTGGCAACGGGCCTCATGCTGATTTGTACAGGAAAATTTACCAAGCAAATCGATAGTTTTCAAGGGCTTCCCAAAACCTATACTGGAACTTTTACACTTGGTGGCACAACAGTTTCTTTTGATTTAGAGAAAGAAGTCGATCAACATTTTCCTACAGATCATATTACTGAAGAAATGATTCGCGTGGTGGCTGCTAGTTTTATAGGAAAACACGACCAAGAACCACCAGTTTTTTCTGCTAAAAAAATTGATGGCGAACGCGCATACGACCTTGCTCGAGCAGGAAAAGATGTAAAAATGAAAACCTCGCCAATCGAAATCACCTCATTCGAAATCACCCGAATTGCATTACCTGAAGTAGACTTTCGAATTGATTGCTCCAAAGGAACTTATATTCGTTCCTTAGCTCGCGATTTTGGAGTGGCCTTAAAATCGGGGGCGTATTTGTCCTCTTTGCGCAGAACTGCCATTGGAACACATTTAGTTGAAAACGCACAAACAATCGAGCAACTAACTGCGTCTATTCGTTCAGAAGAAGTTTAGGATTTTAATGGCTGCCGGGCTCCATAATCCAATCATTTATAAAATACATCAATAAAAAAACGCATCTCCTTTTCAGAAGATGCGTTTACAGTATAGTCGCTATTATGGTTTACCCATTCAAGGCTTCTGCTCCACCAACAATCTCTAAGATTTCGTTCGTAATTGCTGCTTGACGTGCTTTGTTGTAACTTAATTTCAATTCCTTAATTAAGTCTCTTGCATTATCAGTTGCTTTGTTCATTGCTGTCATACGAGCACCATGTTCTGCAGCATGAGAATCTAAAAGCGCCTTGTAAATCTGAATTTTCAAGGATTTCGGTATCAACTCACGAACTATTTCATCCTTATTGGGCTCGAAAATATAATCGATGGACGTTGCTTTTTTAGCCCCCGATTCTTCCGAAGGAGAAACTGGTAGGTATTGCTCTTCGGTTGGAATTTGAACCGCTGCGTTTCTGAAAGCATTATACACCAATTCAACTCGATCGAATTCTTTATTGGCAAATGCATCCATGATTTTCTGAGCAACCGGTGCAACATTTTCGAATGTTAACTTCTCGTACAACTCATTGTGAGAGCTAAAGAGACTTAACTGATTCTTCGTTACATAATCGGATGCCTTTTTCCCAATACAAAGGAATGATACATTTCCAGCAGCAAATTGACTCGAATATTTATTCGCAATCAAATCGCGACCAATCTTCAGTACATTAGTATTAAATGCACCTGCAAGACCACGATTTGATGTAATCAATACGATTAGAACTTTCTTTGCTTCACGGTCAGAAGTATATACACCGCCTTCACTTGAATCAACACTTCCACTTAAGTTACCAAGGATATCTTTCAGTTTCTCCGCATAAGGACGCATTTGCACAATCGCATCTTGCGCCCGACGCAACTTAGCCGCCGAAACCATTTTCATGGCACTCGTGATTTGTTGCGTGGAAGTTACCGATACAATCCGGTTACGGACTTCTTTAAGATTGGCCATCGGACCTAATTTGTGTTATTTATTAGTAGAATAACGAGAAGCTAAATCAGTAGCAACTTTAGTCATAACATCAGTTAAACTATCGTCGAATTTACCAGCTTTCAATGCGTTAAGAACGTCTTTATGTTGCGAATTTAACAAAGCAAGATAATCAGTTTCAAACTCACGTACTTTATTCAAAGGAACTGGACGAAGTAATCCTTTCACACCCGCATAGATAATAGCAATTTGCTCTTCTACTTTGAATGGCGTGTATTGAGGTTGCTTCAAGATTTCCACGTTACGTGAACCTTTGTCCAATACCGATTTAGTAGCAGCATCAAGATCAGAACCGAATTTCGCAAATGCTTCTAATTCGCGGAACTGTGCTTGATCAAGTTTCAATGTTCCTGCAACTTTCTTCATCGATTTAATTTGCGCGTTACCACCAACACGAGATACCGAAATACCTACGTTAATAGCGGGACGAACACCTGCGTTGAACAAGTTCGACTCCAAGAAAATCTGACCATCCGTAATGGAAATTACGTTGGTTGGAATGTATGCAGAAACGTCACCTGCTTGTGTTTCGATAATCGGAAGTGCCGTTAATGAGCCACCACCTTTTACTTTTCCTTGCAAAGAAGGAGGAAGGTCATTCATTTGCTGCGCGATAGAATCGGAAGCATTGATTTTGGCAGCACGCTCAAGTAAGCGACTGTGAAGGTAGAATACATCTCCAGGATATGCCTCACGTCCTGGTGGACGACGAAGTAGAAGAGAAACCTCGCGGTAAGCAACAGCCTGCTTAGAAAGATCATCGTAAATAATCAATGCGGGACGACCTGTATCGCGGAAATATTCGCCAATCGCAACACCTGCAAATGGAGCGTAGAATTGCATTGGAGCAGGATCAGAAGCGGTTGCAGAAACAATCACGGTGTAAGCCATCGCGCCGTTTTCTTCCAATGTCTTCACGATGTTCGCAACGGTAGAACCTTTCTGACCAATTGCCACATAGATACAGAACACAGGTTGACCTGCTTCGTAGAATTCTTTTTGATTGATAATGGTATCGATACACACCGCTGTTTTACCAGTCTGACGGTCACCGATAACCAACTCACGCTGACCACGTCCAATTGGAATCATCGCATCAATTGCTTTGATACCTGTTTGAAGAGGTTCAGTTACTGGTTGACGGTAAATAACACCCGGAGCTTTACGTTCCAATGGCATTTCAAGAAGTTCACCTGTAATTGGGCCTTTCCCATCGATTGGTGCACCAAGAGTATTTACAACTCGACCAAGCATGCCTTCACCAACATTGATGGAAGCAATACGACGAGTACGCTTTACAACGTCTCCTTCTTTGATGTTGTTAGAACTACCCAATAATACAGCTCCTACGTTGTCTTCTTCCAAGTTCAAAACGATTCCTTGAAGACCACTTGGGAATTCAACAAGCTCGCCGGCTTGAACGTTGTTTAGTCCGTAAATGCGTGCAATACCATCTCCAACTTGGAGAACAGATCCAACTTCTTCAAGTTGCGCGTCGGTGGTAAAACCAGACAGCTGTTGTTTCAGGATAGCAGATACTTCTGCGGGTTTGATTTCAGCCATAATAAAGGTGTGACTTAAGCCACGGTTTTAATACTCTTTTACGTAAAGGTTTTTTTCAAATTCGCGGCGTAACAATTCAATGTCACGCTCCACACTAGTATCTATCTGGTTGTCGCCGAAACGAAGCACAAAACCACCGATAATGCTCGGATCGATGCGTTCTTGCAGCTCAACCTTATTATTTTTAGAATGTTTAACAACCAAATCAAGAATACGCTGACGGAATGCATCGTCAATCTTAAAGGCGGTTGTTAACATTGCTTCTTCAATACCATTATTTTCGAGGTGAAGAATTACAAACTGACGAGCAATTGCAT
>JBIPLZ010000240.1:0-4111 GCA_044369395.1 Flavobacteriales bacterium
GGGAAGTGCTTAAAATTTTTGATAAAACCTTTTCTATTGAATTCAGCTTAATTTCGGCAGGAGTATTTTCAGGCAAGAACTCTGAATTTCTGCAGAGCTTTAACCAATAAGCAGTTTCTCTTGCCTCTTTGGAAGCAATTTTAATTTTATGTATAAAATCATTTCTACTTTCGGCATGCTGAGACTCCGCGACATTTGCTCCAATTGAAGTACCAGATCGGAACAATTGTCTTGATAAATCATATTCATTTTTCATTCTCAACATCCTACTAAAAGATATAATGTCTATTGCAAACTCTTCAGTTAAATCTACAATCAAGTTGTTTTTTGTATTCATATTTTAGATGGGTTTAAAGTAAATAAAGGGTATAGAATAATAAATAAGGTTTATTTTAAAATAAAAAGATCATTAATTACATTTTTAAATATTAGCACATCAGCACATCAGCATTTTTTCATCAGCACATCAGCATATCAGCACATTTTCAAATCTTCAATCAAGGAACCTCCACCACATTCAAAATCTCATTGATTATCATTTCGGTGGTGATATTTTCTGCTTCTGCTTCGTAGGTTAGGCCGATACGGTGACGCAACACATCCATACAAACAGCACGAACATCTTCTGGAATAACATAACCACGACGTTTGATGAACGCATAGGCTTTTGCTGCTAAAGCCAAACTGATGGAAGCGCGAGGAGATGCTCCGAAACTAATCAAGGGTTGGTATTTCGCCAAGTTATGATCTTTCGGGAAGCGCGTTGCAAAGACAATATCGATGATGTACTTTTCGATTTTCTCATCCATGTATACTTCTCGAACAATATTGCGAGCACGTATAATTTGGTCAGGATGAACAACCTGAGCTGGTTTTGGATATTCGGCAGCGAGGTTATTACGGATGATTTTCGTTTCTTCTTCTTTGGTTGGGTAACCAATCACAACCTTCAACATAAAACGATCGACTTGGGCCTCAGGAAGAGGATAGGTTCCCTCCTGCTCTACTGGATTTTGTGTAGCCAAAACCAAAAACGGCTCAGGCAATTTATGCGTTGTATCGCCAATCGTTACTTGACGTTCTTGCATGGCCTCCAACAAAGCACTTTGCACTTTTGCAGGAGCACGGTTAATCTCATCAGCCAAAATAAAATTGGCGAAAATGGGACCTTTACGTACACTAAATTGTTCTTGCTTCTGATTGTAAATCATCGTTCCAACCAAATCGGCTGGCAGCAAATCGGGTGTAAACTGAATGCGACTAAAATGTGCATCTACAGTTTGTGCAAGACTTTTTATCGCTAAGGTTTTTGCTAGTCCTGGAACCCCTTCTAAGAGTATATGTCCATTCGCCAACAGCCCAATTAATAGTCTGTCGATCATGTAGTGTTGTCCAATAATAACCTTATCGAGTTCCATTTTAAGTAACTCAATAAATGCTGATTCGCGTTCAATTTTCTCGTTTATTTCGCGGATGTCTGCCATAATTCAATTCTATGTAATTTGAGTCGCAAAGAAAGTAGTTTGTTTCACCTTCGTCAAGACTTATTTTTTAAAAAAATGTTAAAGCGAAAGTAGTCGAATTCTGATGAATTTTGATTGTGATGTTTAATATACAAATGAGCCGCTTAACTTTGCTGCGATGCGCTATTTTATTCGTTTACGTTATAAAGGAACAACTTATCATGGTTGGCAAATTCAGAACAATGCTCACACGGTTCAGGAAAGTGTAGATAAGGCATTGAGTTTGGCCCTTCGGTGTACCGTCGAAACACTCGGATGCGGGCGCACCGATACAGGTGTTCATGCCGATGATTTTTATGCGCATTTCGATATGGAACATGCCATTAAAGACACCCAACTTCTTTTGAACAAGTTGGAAGCAATGAAAATTCCGGGCATTCAATTTCGTTCTATTCACTTGGTTCATGATAACGCACACGCACGTTTCGATGCCATACAACGCACCTATGAATATCGTATTGCTTTGGAACGAAATCCTTTTCTGGATGGCATGGTTCATTACCTGAAAGCCGACAGTAAGCAAGGCAGACTCGATATTGTAGCAATGAATACTGCTGCAAAGGAATTGTATGGCAAACAAGACTTCTCGGCTTTTTCGAAAAGCAACACTCAAGTTTTTACCAATAATTGTGATATTGTAAAAGCTGTTTGGGAAGAGAAAAATGGATTGCTCATATTTACAATAAGTGCCGATCGATTTTTACGCAATATGGTCCGAGCCATTGTGGGCACACTGCTCGAAATTGGACAAGGAAAACGAACCATCGAAGAGATGAAGTCGGTAATTGAATCGAAAAGCAGATCGGATGCTGGTATGAGTGTTCCTGCTTCTGGTTTATTTTTAACTGAAATAAAGTATCCAGATTCCTTTCAATTAGAGCCCAATTCAAGCAATTCATAAGTTCCGAAGTTCTATATTTGCAGCGTATGAGCGTATCGGGAAAAGCCTTTGATTTCACCTTATTGAGACGTGTAATTGCCTATGTAAAACCCTATAAGGTTTGGCTTTGGAGTTCGGTAAGCTTGACCATTTTCATGGCTTTTTTATCGCCTGTTCGACCGTTGCTCATTCAGTATACTGTTGACCATTATATCCTTTACGCGAATCCTTCGATGCTACTCAGCATGACGCTCATCATGATTGGGGTGTTGATTGTGGAAGCATTGGGGCAGTTTTCGAGCAGTTTTATCACCAACCTTCTCGGACAAAGTGTAATTCGCGATTTGCGAACGGATGTATTCAACCACATTAGCCGTTTACGTGTTAAATACTACGATAACAATCCCATTGGAATGCTTGTAACACGCGTGGTGAGTGACATCGAAACCATTGCTAGCATTTTTACAGAAGGAGTTGTAATTGTGTTTGGCGATTTGTTGCAACTGACTGTGGTTTTGGCGGTAATGTTTTGGACCGATTGGCGATTGTCATTGATTTCCATATCAACTATTCCTTTATTGTTGGTTGCAACCAATATCTTCAAGAATGGTATTAAATCGTCATTTCAGGATGTTCGAACGCAGGTGGCTCGATTGAATACGTTTGTTCAAGAGCACATTACCGGAATGAACATTGTTCAAATTTTCAATCGTGAAAAGGAGGAAATGGAATTGTTTCGGGAGATTAATGATCAACATGCAAAAGCAAATATCCGTTCGGTTTGGCATTACTCTGTTTTCTTGCCCATCGTTGAAATTCTGAGTGCTGTTTCCTTGGGATTACTTATTTGGCTGGGAGCTCGTGGTGTTATTGAAGGAACATTTACCATTGGAAATCTAGTTGCATTTACCTTGTATGTGAATATGCTGTTTCGACCTATCAGAACATTGGCCGATCGCTTTAACACATTGCAAATGGGCATGGTGAGTTCGGAACGTGTTTTTGCGGTTTTAGATACAAAAGAGTTTACCGATGAAGGCGGAGAATATTCTCCTGCAACACTCAATGGTAAAATTGAGTTTGAACATGTTTGGATGGCATACAATGAGGAAGATTGGATTTTACGCGACCTCAGTTTTGAAGCGAAACCTGGAGATACCATTGCCATTGTGGGCGCTACCGGATCAGGAAAAACAACCATCATCAACCTCATTAACCGCTTTTACGAATTTCAAAAGGGCAGTATTCGCATCGACGATCGCGATATTAATACGTATGATGTCCAAGCAATTCGAAACAATGTTGCGATTGTGTTGCAAGACGTATTCTTGTTTTCGGATAGTATCGCAAACAATATTTCACTCAACAATCCAACGATTAGTCGCGAGCAGATTATTGCTGCTGCTCAAAAAGTTGGCGCCGATGAATTTATAAATAGATTACCGGGTGGATATGATTTTAATGTGATGGAACGTGGCGGAATGTTAAGCGCGGGACAACGCCAGCTCATTGCTTTTATTCGGGCTTATTTGTTTAATCCCGCCATTTTAGTTTTAGATGAAGCCACATCTTCGGTTGATACCGAAACCGAACAACTCATTCAAAAAGCCATCGATACGGTGACGCAAAATAGAACTTCCATTGTGATTGCTCATCGCTTAGCCACCATCCAAAAGGCTGATATCATTTTGGTCATGGAACAAGGGAA
>JBIPLZ010000239.1:0-4111 GCA_044369395.1 Flavobacteriales bacterium
ATATTTATCGGTCGAAAATGCCAAATACGGAGTGGTTGTTGGCGATTCAATTGTGTATGATTTAGGATTCCGAAACGGTGATAAAATTGTTTCTGTGAATGGCAAAATGCCCAAAGACTTCCGCGATTTAAACATCGACATTCTGTTAAATGAGCCCAACACGGTGAAAGTAAATCGTCAGGGTAGCATAATCGATGTGAAGATTCCGGAGGGTTTTGCTGAAAATGTGGTTGGATTAGATGAGCCGACACTTTTTTATCCGGCAATACCAGCCATTGTTGACTCTGTGATGGACGATTCTCCTGCTGCAACAGCCAAACTCATGAAAGGCGATACCATTTGCGGTGTTAATCAACACGAAATTCATTTCATGGCTGAACTTAGCAAAGAACTTACTGATAACAAAGGCAAGGATGTTACAATTTCGGTTGTTCGAGGATTGGATACTTTGGCTTTAAAAACTAAAATTGGGGATGATGGCAAACTAGGATTTTTTAGCATCGACCCAAAAAAAATATTCAATTTCTCGACAGAAACATTTGGCTTTTTCGAATCGTTTCCTGCTGGAATTTCGGAAGGTGCTACAACATTAGTTAATTACGTGAAGCAATTCAAACTTGTTTTCACCAAAGAAGGATCACAGAAATTGGGTGGTTTTGGTGCTATTGCATCGCAGTTTGATAAAGGCTGGGACTGGCATCGCTTCTGGAACATCACAGCGTTTCTTTCGATTGTTTTGGCGTTTATGAACATCTTGCCTATTCCTGCGCTCGATGGAGGTCACGTAATGTTTCTACTTTACGAGATTGTTACAGGACGCAAGCCTAGCGACAAATTCTTAGAGCGCGCCCAAATGATTGGGATGATTTTGTTGTTAAGCTTATTGGTTTTTGCCAATGGAAACGACATCTACAAGTGGATAAAAGGCCTCATGAAGTAAATGGAATTTCTCGGGCTTTCCCGAGCATTCCAACCCACGAAACCGAGCGCTTGATTTTGCGGGAAGTCCGTGCAGAGCAGCAGCGTTTCTTGGCATTGAAAGCACCGGTGAATCAAGCTCGGATTTTTCTTAATATCAAGAATGATGAGGATTGGCAGCACGAGCAAAACAAAGCGAAACTCGGTTTGCGCACTTGGAACACGAGTTCATGTTGGTTTATGCTGTTCGATAAGGCGAGCGGTTCACCTATTGGCTCATGCGGATTTCATAATTGGTTTCTCATGCATCGTAGAGCGGAACTGGGCTATGTTCTTATTGAAGAACGTTGGAAACGTTTGGGCTTAATGTCCGAAGCTTTGAAATTTGTTATTCCATTTGGATTTAATCAACTCAATCTGATTCGCATGGAAGCCTGTATTTCTCCTGAAAATAAGGCATCATTATCTATCATTGAGAAATTTGGATTTCAACAAGAAGGACTTCTGCGACAACATTACACGCCCACAGGTTCAAATTCACCCGAAGATTCTATTCTATTTTCTTTGCTAGAAAGTGATTATAGAGTTCGAAAAAATATGCTTAGTTAAATCTCTTGCTAGAATGAATTTATTATTTCTATGAATAAAAAAAGGCCAGTAAAACTGGCCTCTTAAAATTATATTTACTATCGAATTTCCCAGGTAACTTCTGTGTTTTCCCAGAATAAACTCATACGTCCATCGGCGCGTTCGTCGGAAGTAATTTCGAATTTGAAGCGTTCATTCAACTCTGCTGATTTTTTAGGTGCAACTTTAAAACGAAGAACATCTTTGCTTTCATCGTATTTGTATGAACCCCATTGGTCTGTAACTGAATTGATAATGATAGTCCATTCTGTTTCACCAGGAATAGAAAACAATGCATATTTTCCTGCACGTAACATTCCGCCACCTACTTTACAATCGCGGCTTACTTCGATAGTTGAAGCTTCATTAGCACCCGTACGCCATACTTTACCAAATGGAACCAATTCGCCAAATACTTTTCGGCCTTTTACACCTGGAGAACTATAATTAACGACCACTTTTAAATTTCCAATAGTCGTTTCTGCTGTTTTAGGGGGACTCGGACGCTCATCTTTTTTAGCTGCAGTCATGGAAGTTTTTTCAGTTTTGGTTTGAGCCGAAACAACGTTCGACACAAATGCTGAAAGCACAAAAGCTGAAAGTATAATCTTGAAATTAGGAATAATCATGGTGCTTGTTTTTTATTAAGATGTTCAAAGATAAAATTTTCGGAACGCTAGAAAAAAGAATATGGAAATTAATCAAAAACTTCCGCCATCATACATCGAACGCTTCCACCTCCAGTTTGTTCTATAAAGGGAATATCAATTGGAAGCAATAATCCAAATTGCTGCAAAAACGCGAGTTCGGATGGAGCTAGAACATTCATTGCAGATGAAGATAGTACGATTAACGTTTCATCGGATGAATTTTTAACTTCCAATACATTCCCGGCAAAAGCAGAAACTTGTTCACGGGTAATATGCAATAATGCGCGTCCGTTTTCTGAAAGCGCTTCTATAACTCGATTTCGGTCGTCTTCCGGAATACTCTCAGAACAAACAATAGCAAAATTCGTCCCGATACATAATACTACATTAGTGTGGTAATATGCATGTGAATTTTCATCTATCGCATCAAATATTAAAGGTTCAAAATGAAGCATTTCGGCAATTTCCAATACTTTTTTTTCGTGAGTTCGGTCTGATCGACTTGCGAAAACACGCTTTTGAATATGATCGAAAACAAGGCTTCCCGTTCCTTCTAAAAATTCACCATCGATTTCTGATAAGCTGAAATCGGTTATTGAATACCCAGGAAGTTGCGACTGAATTCGACTAATTAATTGCGGATCTCTTTCCAAGCGGCGATTTTCGGCAGACATAGGATAGAGAATTAACTGTTTACCTGGATGAATTCCAATCCAGTTATTGGGAAAAATGGCATCGGGTTTTTCGGGGGAAATACTATCATCTTCAACCCATACGTTCACTCCTTCGGCCCTTAAAATTGACACCATGGCATCGAATTCCTGCAAAGCTAAATCATTTGGATTCTCAGTGCTTGGTGCTTTTTGGAAAGTATTGCTATGAGCAGTCTCAACATTGTATTTGAAACTAGCCGGACGAATCATTAAAACAGTATCCGTACTTTGATTTTGCATTACTCGGGAATCAAATGAAGCGATTTACCATTCGCACTTTTTTCAATTTCTGCACGATTCATCAATTGAGGACGAAACGCATTTTTGTTGTATAAATCGAATTGATCATCATAATGAGGTGCCAGAAAATAGCCCGATTGACCGGTTGGCAAAATGCTCAATGAATGATCTGTGTCTGAAAAATCAATAATGCGACGCATGGCAGGTCCAAATTTCGCAGGATAGTACCCCGTTGAATCGAGATTAAAGGCAATGTTATTGATTACTTCGTTTCCTCCATTAACACTTTCCGGGCCTACATTGAAAATCATATCGAATGGTTTTTTTCTGCCAATGGGATGAATATGTTCGATGGTATGCGCTCGACTCCACTTCCATTTAGTTTGGTCTTTCCCATAAACCGCATTGAGATCTTCGATTGTTTTGCGCCATGCCTGCTGAACAATGATGAATCGTTTTTCTTCACCTTTAGTACCCCAATTATCCCACCAAGGAGAATAAGTCTTGTTTAATAATGCAGGATATGTAGTTTTCATGAAATGAGAATTCATGTATGAATTAAAAAGCGGTATTCCCACTTTATTTGCAAAAGTCAACCTCAAAATATTATAAATCCATCGGTAAAAAATTAAGGTTCCTGACGATTCCAATCCATGATTTCCTTCCCAACTTCTTAATCGATTTGCCGCTTCAGTCTTAAGCGCTTCCGGTTCTACGGTTCCCAGAATGTAGAGAAGATCTTTGGATGTTTTTGGGTAAACTTCGCTTTTTCCATCGGTGATGAGCTTTTTCATCATGTTTGAATCCCATTTGTCTTGCTTGCTTAACTCCTGCACAATTCGAAGTGCACGGTTTTCTGGAACGTAATACCCTGGATATAAATCACCTTCGATGCTTGCGGGTTGATTGTTTGCCGAATAAACAAATCCTGAAGCCGGATCCTCGGAATGTGGATTTTGACTG
>JBIPLZ010000241.1:0-4084 GCA_044369395.1 Flavobacteriales bacterium
ATTCACAGACCCGAAGTAACTGATGTTGGTGTTGCTATTATTCGTGAAGAAGGCGAAGATGGTTTCGTTTGGAACGTTTATCTTCTAAACTTAAAACCAGAGTTACTTGAAGGTGTGTTGGTGAGCTCAACTGGATATGGACAAATTAACGACGAGCCTGTTAAAACATCTGTTCTTCGGCAT
This sequence comes from Flavobacteriales bacterium, assembly GCA_044369395.1. Taxonomy (GTDB): domain Bacteria; phylum Bacteroidota; class Bacteroidia; order M30B66; family M30B66; genus CALQRR01. The sequence continues at coordinate 184 of JBIPLZ010000241.1, forward strand.
TCTCTTAATACAGTTGAACCATTAGATTTTGCTAAGATTGAACCCATTATGGAAGATTTGTTTGTATTAAGCAACGAATATTGGGTAAGCTTTTATATCGAAAACATATTGTACGACAAGAAGTTTGTTTTTCTTCCTGGCACGATAAGCGAGGAGTTTTTTACTTCTATCCCAGTAATATTTAAAAAGGGAGTACTCATTATCTAGTTATTCTATTTTTCTGTTATTAATTTTATTATGTATGCTTAGAGATTTTCCTCTAAACGATATTCTATTTATAGATATCGAGACAATTCCTGCTTATCCAAATTTTGAAGCAGCGCCCGAAATTGAGAAGAGACTCTGGAGAAAGAAATCTGGCTCCCTTTTCCGAGAAGAAAGAAGCCCAGATGAAACTTACGAAAGGGCCGGTATTTATGCTGAATTTGGTCGAGTCATTTGTATTTCATGTGGCAGAATTCGATCTAAGCCCGATTCAAATGATATACGCTTAGACATTCGAAGTTTCGTTGGTGAAAATGAACATACAATACTGCAAAATTTCTCGAATTTTCTGAGCAAGCACAAATCCAAACAGCTCCGCTTGTGTGCTCACAATGGAAAGGAATTCGACTTTCCTTATCTTTCGAGAAGGATGCTCATAAACGGCATTCCTCTTCCAAAAACACTCGATAACGCTGGAAAAAAACCGTGGGAAATTCAACATTTTGACACCCTAGAACTTTGGAAATTTGGCGATTATAAGCACTATACATCGCTCGAACTTTTGGCTTATTGCTTTAGATTACCGTCTCCTAAAGACAGCTTGGATGGGAGCTTAGTTGCTAAAACATGGTACGTCGATAAAAACCTATCTGCTATTCAGAATTATTGTGAAGCGGATGTTTCCACATTGGCCCATGTTTTTTTGAAAATGAGTATGCAAAAAATGGATGCACAAGTAACTGTCGAATATCAACGTTAATTCATGTGCATAAAATGAGTATTTATACTAACTTGCTGCTTCCAATCTATTCGTATGTCGGCATTTAGATTTTCCATTTTTGCTCTTGCCATTTTCTTGAGTTCTTGTAGTGGGCAGCTCGAAAAACATGGTGAGCTATTCGCAGAATTTATGAAAAATGACGATGGCGTTTTTCGAGGTGTGAATATTGGCGATAACATGAATCAAGTTGAAAACGCCGAAGGCTCATCTCCTAGTGATGAGTCTAATAAATCAATGCGTTCATATGAAGGCTCCATTGGAGAGTCCGGATTGTATGTGGTTCGGTATGGTTTCGAGAATGAAAAGGTTTTTGAAATTCTTGTTGAATCTTCGTTCGACGAAAACAAAGAAGGCCTTAAAATGATTTCGGGATTTCGGGATTTTTTCAATGAAAAATATGGTGCTTTCGAAAAAGAAGCAGGGTATCTTGTATGGAAAACAAAATCTTCTGAGAATTCTCCAAACTGTGTTATTGAAATGGTTGACGAAAGTGAGTTTGCCGATTTTGGACAGTTTTCTCTTTCAATTTATCGTGAACCTCTTACTTCTCAAAAAGATTCTTTCGTTCAGTGAATTCGTTCATTTTAGATATTCGAAATCTATGTGTGACATTCAAATCTGAGCATTCAACTTTTGAAGCACTTAAAAATGTTTCATTTCAAATTCATCAATCCGAATCTTTAGGCGTTCTCGGCGAGTCGGGCTCTGGAAAATCATTAACTGCGCTTCTCCTTTTGGGGCTTTTTCCGCAACAAAAAAACGTTTCTATTTCAGGTGAAATTATTTACACCAACCGCGAAGGCAAGTCAATCAACTTGCTAACTATTCCAGAAAAAGAAAGGAAAATCATTCGTGCAAACGACTTCGGAATAATCTTTCAAGAACCTGCCACCTCTTTAAATCCATTGATGAAATGTGGAGAGCAAATCATGGAAAGCATCTTGGCAAGTGGTCAATTTTCACGGGTTGAATCTATTTCCAAAACACACGAACTACTTGAGGTTGTTCAGCTTTCAGATACTCAACGGTTTTTTAACGCGTATCCTCATCAACTTTCTGGTGGACAAAAGCAGCGCATTATGATTGCGATGGCACTATCTGGGAATTCACGCATATTAATTGCCGATGAAGCAACAAGTTCCTTGGATGCTTCTATTCAACAAGAAATTATTCAGCTAATCGAATCCATTCAGGCGAAAAAACAAATGAGCTTGCTATTTATTACCCACAATCCGGGAATATTGGCGGGCTTAGTTGATCGAATTCTGGTATTTAAGGACGGTGAAATTGTGAAAGATGATACTAGCGAAAATGTGCTTGGTCTACATAACGATTCTTCTTACGCATTCTTCAATGAGTCGTTTAAACGCTCTACAAGTGTTTCTGAAACCAATAAAATAAATGTAAATCCGGTTTTGAGCATTCAAAATATCTCCAAGATTTTCACGAGTGACTCCCGGGTTTTTTCACGAAACAAGCAAAAGATTTTTGCTTTAGACAATGTGAGTTTCGATGTTTATCCATCCGAGAATCTTGGAATTGTTGGAGAATCTGGAAGTGGGAAAACAACTCTTGCCCGAATTATACTTCAGTTAATAGAAGCCGATTCGGGGCAGATTTTATTTCATGGTGAAAATTTAAGCGCATTGGATTCTGCTTCATTAAAAAGCCGACGACAAAAAATCCAAATCGTTTTCCAAGATCCATATGCTTCCTTGAATCCGCTAATGAGAATCGGAGATGCGATTATGGAGCCTATGCGAGTTCATTCTATCTGCAATTCAAAGGATGAACGAAAGCTTAAAGCGATGGAATTATTGGAACTTGTAGGTTTAGAAAAAGAACATTTTTACAGATATCCGCAGGCTTTTTCGGGCGGACAAAGGCAACGGATTGCTATAGCGAGGGCTTTGACAACAAACCCAGAAGTTATCGTTTTCGATGAAGCGGTTTCGGCGCTCGACAATACAAGTCAAAACACGATACTAAATCTCATCCAAAAATTAAAAACGGATATCGGATTCACATGTGTGTTTATTTCGCACGATCTTCGCGTTTTAAAGAACTTTGCTGATCGGATTCTCGTTTTACATCATGGTAAAGTGGAAGAAATTGGTAGTTCTATTTTTGAAAGCCCAACTTCACCATACACCCAAAAATTAATTGCAGCTATTCCACCTTATACTTCTGCTGAAATTGAAATTGCTATAAACACTAGAAAATTGAAGATTAAGAATTTACAACATGGAAATTAGTACTGCAGAATTTGTAATAAGCAATAGTGACGTTACCAAATGTCCGGCTCCTCGTTTACCCGAATACGCGTTTATTGGACGATCCAATGTGGGCAAAAGCTCCTTAATTAATATGATTACGCGCCGGGCTAAGCTTGCCAAAACATCCGGAAGACCGGGAAAAACCTTATTGATAAATCACTTTCTGATTAATAAAAACTGGTTTCTGGTTGACTTACCTGGTTACGGTTACGCGAGAGCGAGCAAGGAACAAAAGGAAGTTTTAAGTGTCATCATCACCGACTACATTTCCAATCGCAGCAATTTAATGAACCTGTTTGTGTTAATCGACATTCGATTAGAGCCACAAGAAATTGATTTGAAGTTCTTTCGTTGGTTGGGAAGCAATAGTATTCCCTTCGTTATTACCTTCACCAAAAGCGATAAGCTTTCTAAGAATCAATTGCAATCGAGCTTAGCAAGGTATAAGAGAATTTTATTAGAAGAGTGGGAAGAATTTCCTCCATACTATGTAACCTCATCCGAAACATCTTTGGGAAGGGATGATGTATTGGGATTTATCGAAAAAACCAATAAACTGTTTGAGGGGTATTAATAAAAGACCGAAACCGAAAAGCGCTTTTCGTAGTTTTTCAAAATCGTTGCAGCATTAAGCACTAAA